>NZ_MYFP02000040.1:0-2418 GCF_004514465.2 Microbacterium sp. MEC084
GTCGATGTCGGCCTGCTTGACCCACATCCGCACGGACTCGACCCCGTAACCCAGCTGCGTCGCGACCCGCTGCACCGTCCCCTGCGTGACGCCGAGCTCAGCGCGCAGCGTCCTCACCATCCGCACCGCAGCGGCCTTCTCCTCGCTCGAGTAGCGACGCGTCGTCGGCTTCCCATTCGCCAGTTCCTTCGGCATGACTCCATCCTCGTTTCCAAGGTCAGGAGCCTCCAACAAACTCAGGGCGCTTCACTTTGCACTCCTGCTCGCATCATGCGCGCGAATCTGCCGCTTGTGGTGCCAGGATGTGGGCATGACTCCCTCTCCCTCCCGAACCCGGGCATGCCGCCTTCCTGAGTTCTGGGAAGCGAAACGCTGGTCACGAATCTCAAGTTCACAGGCGGCGGACTGGAGTTTTGGGCCACGCCGCATGGGTGGCGAACGGTGGCACGAGTCGGCCGCGCGCATCGGACTCATCTGATGGAACCCATGCGCGACGCCCGACAGCGAGTCCGCCGTCATCCAGGAGTGCCATCGGCAGCGCATTGGTCATACGCCGACCTTCGGCTGCTTTTCATGCGCGAAGGCAAACTGGCCGCGCAGGCGTGGCCAATGCATGCCGACGCAGAGCCGCAGGAAATTCAGGCCCATCGCGCGCTGCTGTCAGACCTGGCGGAGGAACTGGGCTCGCTCACCGAAGAGCAGCGCGAACATCTCCTCGCCATCTATGACGCGGCGAAGCAACGCGACCGGCCGTCGGAACTGAACATCGACGCAATGGCGGAGGTCATTGATGATCGCACTCTCGCACGAGTGAGCGCCAGTAACGATCATGCGGCGCAACGTCATGCGAGCGACTTGGCGTCGTTCCGCCGCCCGACGCAACGTGCCCTGGACATTCTCTCGAAGTTGAACTCGGACGCGGCGCCGCTATTCGACTTCGCGGAGACGATGGAGGTGCTTGTCGAGATTGGGCGCTTGTGCGGCCCGCTATGGCTGAGCGGACGAGGAGACGACTTCCCAGAACTGCCTGACCTCGCACTCAACGCCGCACTGCCGGCCCTCTCTGTACTCACAACCACAAGCGAGGTCTGGGATGAACGTCGGGGCCAGCTCATCACTGTCAACCTTTCAGACCGCACGGACGAGATAGTCGCTGCAGTTTCAAACGCAGTAGCCGACTCGCGTCACGAATACTTCAAGCTCGTACCGACGAGCGGACCACTCCCTTCAGGACGCGCGGCGCGCGACGAAGAGATGAAACGCCGGACAGGCGAGCGACTGCGGGCAGAAAGGGATGCGCACAGCGCTGTCGAGAACTTGCTTGCCCCCATTCGTGAGTGGCAAGAACGCCTGAACGCACGTGTGGCGGAGCACGAGCGCCAGGCGGCAGAGGTCGCGGAGGCGGCCGCTCGCGCGCTGCGGCGAGAGCGAGCGAGCGAGGGTCACGACATGCCGGCACCCCAGCCATATGGTGTTTCGGCTCGTGGCGCCGAGCTCTGGGTGCGCGACGTGATTCGGCACTTCGGCGCCGCGGACGCGGAGGTGACCACCGCGACCAACGACGGCGGCGTCGACGTGTTGACTGAGCGCCACGCGGTCAGCGTCAAGCACTACACCGGATCTGTGCCCGTCGAGGAGGTACGTGAGATCTTCGCGGTGGCGATCCAGCGCGGTCTGCAAGCCGTACTGTTCACCTCCGGGAGCATCACACAGGCTGGCCTTGATTTCGCGTCGGTAGCCCCGGTTGCACTCATCCGGTACGACGTTGGGACAGCCTCCCTGGCTGGGCTGACTAGCGAGGGAACTGCACTAGTCGAGCAGGGCTTCGGAACCACCTTCTACGTGTGACTG
This sequence comes from Microbacterium sp. MEC084, assembly GCF_004514465.2. NCBI lineage: Bacteria > Bacillati > Actinomycetota > Actinomycetes > Micrococcales > Microbacteriaceae > Microbacterium > Microbacterium sp. MEC084. Next base: position 1,852 of record NZ_MYFP02000040.1, read on the forward strand.
ACGTATCCCCGCGAGCGCGTCCGCCGGCTGCTGCTCGTTGTCGTCCGTCGTCACGCGTCGCTTTCTGAGCCCGCGTCTATAGTTGGAGGTTGGCCCCGAGCCGCTAGAGCGATTGCACCTGCCACCCGTCATTCGCGGCGGGAACGCGGCGGCGGAGAACCTCACCACGTCCGACGCCCGATGCGCAGGTCAAGCATTGCGCACCCAACACTCCGCAAATGGTTGAGGGTCTGCTGAACGAATAGGTGACACCTGATCTGTGGTGCCTGAGGGTGCCGCTGGGAGGATGTCATCATGCCCAAGCCCTATCCGCGCGAGTCCGTGAGGACGTGGTTCGCGTTGCTCGTGGTCGGGATGCCGGGGTGCCGTTGCGGAAGATCGCGGCGGACTTCGGGATCAGCGAGACCTGCCTGCAGAACTGGATGCGCCAAGACGACGTCGAAGCCGGGGTCAAGCCCGGCGTGACGAAGTCGGAGGCCGATGAGCTCCGTGAGCTGCGCAAGCGGAACCGGTTGCTCGAGCAGGAGAACGAGGTGCTGCGGAAGGCCGCGGCGTATCTGTCGCAGG
>NZ_MYFP02000041.1:0-2396 GCF_004514465.2 Microbacterium sp. MEC084
CGCCGAGCTCGGCATCACGCCCAAGCGGACCCGTCCTTACCGCCCCCAGACGAACGGGAAGATCGAGCGATTCCATCGCACCATGGCCGACGGTTGGGCCTACGTGAAGCACTACAACAGCGAATCAGCCCGCCGAGCAGCCCTGCCGGCCTGGCTGCACTTCTACAATCACCACAGGCCCCACACCGCGATCGGGAAGCTCCCGCCCATCAGCCGGATCTCAAACAACCTGGCTGGGCAGTACAGCTAAGCGAGGCCGGCGTTCAACTTCTCGAAGAGCTTCTCGAAGTTTTCGACGGATACCGGATCGAGAGTTGCGAAGAACTCGTCCTGGTTGTCGGTCAGCGCGTGAGCCGGGAGTGCATGGTTGAACTTGTTCTCGACAGACTCGATGCGACCGAGGATGCGGCCCGTACTGCCGCTCAGGTCGGTTTCAGTAAGTGCCTTCCTGAATGCCCAGTTGTAGAGCTTGAGGTAGTCGGTGACAGCAAAGAGGTCTTCGATGTCGCCGTCCCTTGGCAGTGACGGATCGACCTCTCCGACCGAGATGATGCGGTTCGCGGGGACGTCGTTCTCCTGCGCCGCACGCCTGGTTCGGTCGAGGACTGAGCTGGACTTCTCACCGTCGACGAGGACGGAGACCTCAAGCCTGCGACCCATCAGCGCGACGAACGCAGGCATGTTTGTGATGCCGCCGACGGGGATCATGGCGAGCTTTGGGCTCAAGATCGGCTTCTTCTGCGACTCCATGTAGGCGCTCATGCGCATCAGGTAGATGAAGTCGCTACTGCCTTCGACCAAGAGGTGCTGTCCCGAGCCGATGAACAGATGCTGGCTGATCGAGTACCCCAGCGCGGACTCGACGGGGAGCACGGTGTCACGGTCGGCCTTGAGATTGACCTTGCTGACCTCGACGCCGGCTTCCTGGTCCTCACGCGTGGCCTTGTCGTGGACAGCGCGGAGCTTCTCGTAGACGGTGGGATCGACCATGAACTGCGAGTGGGTCGTGTAGAGCGTCTGCTTGGAGGCGCCGAGCTCATTGAAGATGTAGTTGACAAAGTCCTTCTGGGCCTCGCCGTGGAGGCTCGTCCCGGGCTCGTCCAACAGGACCACTACCGGCTTGTCCGTGTGCAGGTACTCGCTGAAGGCTGCGAAGAACGAGAAGAACCACTGGAATCCGGTCGAGCGTGTGGCGAAGTTCGTCTCGACGTTCCCGTGCCGCCCATCCCGTAGCTCGATCTTCAGGAAGCGATGGTTCATGGCTGGCGTGTTCGGAGCTTCGACCACGGGCACGTTGTCGTCGCCGAATACGACCTCGAGGTCAGTGTTGGCTCGCCAGTACTTGAAGACCTCGCGGCTGAGGTCGACGGCAGCGGCCTGGAGTTCGGCCTTGCGGCTGTCGTAGTTCGTGTCGAGGAAATCCGCCGGCTTCACGCCCGCATGGGCGAGAAGTGAGACGACAGTTTGCTCCTGCTCGTCCAGACTCTCGCCCGTCTCGGCCTTCCGGGCGAGCTCGGTTAGGTCGGTCTCGCCGGGCAACACGCTGTAGTTCGAGAAGTAGAAGAACTGCGGTACGCGCGCGGCGATCGCATCGCGCTGCTCTTTCTCGATCGGAGCACCAGAGCCGAAGTGATACCGGTACTTCTCGGCGGCGCTCGGGAACCCGCCGACCGCCTTCGCCCTGGCGGGCTCGGACGCCTTGAGGGTCTTCGCGAGTTCCTTCGCCTTCGCGATAGCAGCGTCGAGGTCTGGCTCCTTCGCGAGCTCCGCGGCATCTTCGTCGGCAACTGAAGCATCCGTGGAGGCGGCGGCGATGACGTCCTTCAAGTCCGTCTCGACCCAGACGTAGTACTTGTTCGAGTAGGTGCGCGCTGCGACGACCTTGCTGGTGGGGAGCAGCGGCGAAGGAAGAAATCCGCTGAGAGCGTCGATGTCGACCTGTTCTGCGGCGAACTCTGCCGTAACCGGTTGCGTGTCCTCGATGTTCGCATCACTCCGACGATCGCGCGCGAGCCGCCAACGCGGGTACTCCGTGACGAGGTCGAACTTCCGTGCGTCGCCATTCGCCGGCTTGAGCCGATGCAGGGCCTTGAGGATGGTCGTCTTGCCTGACTCGTTCTTGCCGACCAGAGCAGTCACGTCGGGCTCGAGGGTCTGCTGAACGAAGTGGTGACAGTTTCGGTTAGGCCGCGAGGGCCAGGTTCTGGTTCATGATGGTCTCGAACTCGATCGGCGTCAAACGGCCCAGACGGGCTTGCCGGCGGCGTCGGTGGTAGGTCCGCTCGATCCAGGTCACGATCGCGACGCGCAGCTGTTCTCGGTTGGCCCAGGCGCGGCGGTCGAGGACGTTCTTCTGCAGCAGGCTGAAGAACGACTCCATCGCGGCGTTGTCGCCC
>NZ_MYFP02000042.1:0-2052 GCF_004514465.2 Microbacterium sp. MEC084
TGAAGCGCCCTGGGTCTGATGGAGACTCGCGCTATTTGATTCCGACCAGCAGTTCGCGGTCGGCTTGGACAGCATAGAACGCGTTCTCGAACTCGACGGGCGGGACGTCGCCGAGGTAGCCATGGAGACGTTGCGCATTGTGCCAGTGCACCCACCCGAGCGTCGCGAGCTCGAGGTCCTCGACGGTCTTCCACGGTCCTTGGCGGGCAGGTCCGCGGACGAGTTCGGTCTTGTAATAGCCGTTCACCGTCTCGGCCAGGGCGTTGTCATACGAATCGCCGACCGTTCCGATCGAGGGTGTCGCGCCGATCTCCGCGAGGCGTTCACCGTAGCGAATCGACGTGAACTGACCAGGTTCAACCGGTCGTTGCAACACCGCTCTGTTGGAGCAACAGTAGCTGCTCGTTGAATGCCTCGGCGGGGGTCTTCCAGTCGAGTGTCTTGCGGGGCCTTGTGTTGAGTGCGTGAGCGACGGCTTCGATCTCCTCGGCCGACCAGCAGGACAGGTCGGTGCCCTTGGGGAAGTATTGACGCAGCAGCCCGTTGGTGTTCTCGTTCGTGCCACGCTGCCAGGGCGATTGGGGGTCGGCGAAGAACACCGGGATGCCCGTCTCGACCGTGAACTTTGCGTGAGCAGACATCTCTTTGCCGCGATCCCAGGTCAACGACCGTGCCAGTTGGGCGGGGAGCGTCGACATGATCCTCGCCAGCGCGTTCTTCATCGTGATCGCGCCGTAGCCGGCCAGTGCGGGGCCGTTCTTGGGTGTCTCCTTGTGCCGATAGCCCTCCTCGCGTGGGAGGTGGACCAGCATCGTGAATCTGGTCGTGCGGTCGACGACGGTGCCGATCGCTGAACGCTCGAGCCCGATCAGCAGGTCTCCTTCCCAGTGGCCAGGGACCGCGCGGTCCTCAGCTTCTGCGGGACGTTCGCTGATCAGCGTTCCGGGAGTGACGTGCGCCCACGTCTTCCGGCGTGACCGCTCCCGCGGCGCGCGCAGCGCACGGCCCGTGCGCAGACACCAGACGAGCTCGCGTTTGAGCGCACCGCGGCCCTGAATGTAGAGCGACTGGTAGATCGCCTCATGGCTGATGCGCATGGACTCATCATCGGGGAAGTCGACCTTGAGCCGGTTGCTGATCTGCTCCGGACTCCACGCCGTGGACCACCCGCGGTGCTTGCGGTGCGGCTTGTTGATCCCCGTGAACCGCGGAGGCTCGGGACCGACGATCACCTTGCCATCAGGCGTGGTGATCTGCCCCGACAATCGGTCCTGGACGTAGGTATGCAACCGCACGTTCGTGACCAGCTTCGCCGCCTTCGGGCGCTTCGCAGCCATGTCGGCCTTCCACTGCGCAACCGATGCTCGATACCCGCGACTTCCGTAGCGGACGGCCGCATTCCGGCGCAGCTCACGGGAGATGGTCCCCGGGTCACGGCCTATGGTTCGGGCGATCTCACGCACCCCGCTTCCCTGAGCACGCAGGAGCGCGATCTCCTCACGCTCAGCGAACGACAGGTAGCGTCCGGTTGGCGTCAACTTCAGATCAAACGGAGGCATGCCGCCAGCGTTGCGGAACCACCGCTGACCGACGGCTTGCGCCACGCCGACCACCGCAGCAGCCTCGATGGGCAACAGCCCCTTCGCGATCCCCGCCCAGAATGCTGCCTCGATATGCCGTGGGAACTTCGGATGCCCCGGCGACCGAAGCTTCGGTCGCTCCGCCCGATCTGCTGCCTGCTGACGACGAACCATCTGACACCTCCGCGATCACGAGGTGTTGCGACGACCAGTTGAATCCGCCCTGAGAGCCCGCGTCGCTGTGACAGCGCAGATCGGCGTGGTGGCGTCCGCGGGACCAGCGGGCCATCTCGATCGCGTCGAGGACCATCTCGGTGCGCATGTGGGACGCGACCCGCCAGCCCACAATCATCCTGCTGAACGCGTCGACGATGAAGCACACGTAAGCGACGCCGGCCCAGGTGGGCACGAACGTCAGGTCCGTCACCCAGAGCCGGTTTGGTGCGGTCGCGGTGAACTCGCGCTTGACGAG
>NZ_MYFP02000043.1:0-1358 GCF_004514465.2 Microbacterium sp. MEC084
TGAACCGTCCCCGGTTTGATGCCGCTTCCTTTCGAGTCTGGAAGGAAGATGATGATCATGCCGAAGAGGATTCCGGAGGAGACGAAGCAGCGCGCTATCCGGCTCGTGCTCGATCACCTCGATGAGTACCCGAACCTCACGACCGCGTGCGAGACGGTGTCGAAGCGGCTCGGTTTCGGCGCTGAGAGCTTGCGCCGGTGGGTGCGGCAGGCGCAGGTCGACGCCGGCGACCGGCAGGGGGTCAGCACGACCGAATCGGAGCGGATCCGCAAGCTCGAGCGCGAGAACCGCGAGCTGCGTGAGGCCAACGCGATCCTGCGGGACGCGGCGGTTTTCTTCGCCGGGGAGCTCGACCCCCGAAAGCGCTGATCGTCTCGTTCATCGACGAGCAGCGCGCCAAGGGCCGCGCGGTCGAGTCGATCTGCGATGTCCTGCGGGAGCAGGGCGTGCAGGTCGCCGCGCGAACCTATCGGTCCTGGAAGACCGCCCAGCCCAGCAACCGCGATCTGGAGGACGCGGCGGTGATCGACGCGATCCTCGCCGCTCGCGTCGACGAGAACGGGAAGGCGACGCCGGAGTCGATGTATGGCCGGCGGAAGATGACCGCGCTCCTGCGGCGACGCGGTCTGGCCGTGTCGAAGCGGCGCGTGGACCGGCTGATGCGGCAACTCGGCATAGGCGGGCTCGTGCGAGGCAAGCGCGTGCGGACGACGATCCCAGATCGGAACGCGCAGCGTGCGCCGGACCTGCTGGAGCGGGACTTCTCCGCCGAGGCACCCAATCGGCGTTGGGTCGCGGACTTCACGTATGTGCGCACCTGGGCCGGGTTCGTCTACGTGGCCTTCGTGATCGACTGCTTCTCCCGGACGATCGTGGGCTGGTATGCCAGCACGAGCAAGACGACTCCGCTGGTGACCACCGCGCTGCGGATGGGTCTCTGGCGGCGCGACCGTGCCGGTCACCCCGCCGGTGACGGGCTCGTGCACCACTCCGACGCCGGCAGCCAGTTCACCTCGATCAGCTTCGCCGAGACCCTCGCCCTCGAGGGCATAGCCGCGTCCATCGGGTCGATCGGCGACGCCTACGACAACGCCCTCGCCGAGTCGACGATCGGGCTGTTCAAGAACGAAGCCATCCGCGACGACTCCCCATTCCGCAACGGGCCGCTGCGGACCGTCGACGACGTGGAATGGGTCACCGCCGAATGGGTCGACTGGTACAACCACCGGCGCCTGCACTCCACGCTCGGCGATGTCCCGCCCGACGAGTTCGAGGCCGTCTACTACGCTGACCTCGAAACGCCATCCCACCCGGTGCTGGCACCCGCATAGGAGCGGCAGAGAACCGGGGACGCTTCA
>NZ_MYFP02000044.1:0-1172 GCF_004514465.2 Microbacterium sp. MEC084
AAGGCCGTGATCCCCGAGCCGTCCGACCAGCAAGGCCACCGCAAGCGCCGCGGCTCACGCGGCGGACGCCCCGTCGGCCTCGACGCCGCCGACTACAAGGGCCGCAACGTCATCGAGCGCCGCTACTGCCACATCAAGCAATGGCGAGGACTCGCCACCCGCTACGACAAACTCGCGATCACCTACCGGGCCGCTGTCATCCTCAACGCCGTCATCGCCTGGACCCGGCAATTGTCAGACATGCCCTAGTTCGCGACCGGACCCCCTTGCGCCTGCGCTCTGCCGCGGGGTGGTGCGCTGTGCCGCGGGGTGGTGCGCTGTGCCGCGGGGCGGGCGACAGCGGTCGAGGTGACGGGGGAGGGATGAGGGCCGGGATGCGGCGGGGACTGAGCGTGGTGGCGGCTGTTGTGGTCGTGGTCGGGGCCGCATTGGTGTGGTGGTCGGGCCTGCGGCCTGGGACCGGGACGCCTTCGGGAGGGGTGCCGGAGGGGGCCGAGCGGTGGGTCGTCGAGTATGTGCATGACGGCGACACGCTGAGCCTGGAGCGGGCCGACGGGGGTGTCGAGCGGGTGCGGCTGATCGGGGTGGATACGCCCGAGGGGCCGGGGGCGTCCGGGTCGGATGAGCCCGAGTGCGGGGCCGACGAGGCGCGCGAGGCGCTGCGGCGGATGGCGCCGGTGGGCGCGCCCGTGTGGGCGGCGGCGGACATCGAGGAGCGCGATCGGTACGGTCGTGCGCTGCTCTACGTGTGGACCCAGGACGGGACCTTCGTCAACCGGGAGCTGGTGGCATCCGGAGCGGGCGAGGCGATCCGGGTGGGGCGCAACGACACGCACTACGCGGCGCTGCTCGCCGCACAGCACGATGCCCAGGCCGAGGGCCTGGGCATCTGGGGCATGTGCCCCGAGTTCTCGGGTGGTGAGCGCTAGGTGTACTGCCCAGGGACGTTGTTTGATCTGGCTTCCCTGATGTGACGAGAACCTCCCGGCAGAGTGGAGCTGCTACCGCATCCGCTCTGAACCAGGGAGGTTCTCGTGTCTCACGCTAACGCGGCGCTGACCCCGCGCCAAAGGCTCCGTCTCGCCCAGAAGGTCATCGACGAGGACTGGACGATCGCGGCAGCAGCGGACTACTTCCGGGTGTCCTGGCCAACCGCGAAGAAGTGGGCGCTG
>NZ_MYFP02000045.1:0-1137 GCF_004514465.2 Microbacterium sp. MEC084
CCAGGTCCACACCGTCTGCCACGGCCCGAACACCGCCGGCAGATCCCGCCACGCGATCCCCGTCCGATACCGGTACACGATCCCCTCCACCATCGTTCGAGCGTCGGAGAACTTCCGCCCCGGCCGGCCCGTGGGACGCGGCAGCATCCCCTCGATCAACGACCACTGAGCATCAGAGAGCATCTGAAACCGCGACACCCCTCGAGACTCTCAGCCGCAGCCCCCAACCTTTGTCAGACACGCCCTAGGAGAGTCCCTCATGTCCACACCCGCATCACTTCCGTATGCCTTCGTCGCCAAGATCGTCGCGGCCGATGGACAGCACGACGCGCTCGCCGATCTGCTCGCCGGCGCTGTCGCACTCGCCAACGAAGAAGTAGGAACGATTGTCTGGTTCGCGGTCAGGACCCACGCCGACACCTTCTGGATCTTCGATGCATTCCCCGACGAGGCCGCTCGCGACGCCCACGCCAACGGCGCCATCGTCGCAGCCCTGATGGCCAACCAGCACCTCCTCAGCGCAGCACCCGAGATCCTGGCGGCCGACGTCCTCGCGTCCAAGCTCCCGTAGTCCGCCAACGCACGAGACGATCGCGCCCCGCCGAGCCGTCGCCAGGTCGCGACGCAACGCCATGCTGCGTTGCCGAGCGGTGCGAGGCCTATCGGCACACGGACAGGATGCCGGCCGCGAGCGCTCAGCCGGCGAGGGGTCCGTCGCAAAGGAGAGCGACGTCGGTGTCGGGCAGAGCCGTGAGGCCAGCGCATCGCGCGACCACCAGAACCGAACCGCCCCTGACCTGCGTTTCCGCAGGTCAGGGGCGGTTCGCCGGAAGCCGGGCGTGAAGCAGGAACTGGTGACAACTGATCGTTAGTGCCGGGAGGCGCTGGCGTCGAGGAAGGCAACCGTCCCGGTCAGACCGCGGTGGACGCTGCCGAGGCTCGTGAACTGAAGAAGCGGGTCCGCCTCCTCGAACAGGAGAACGAGGTCCTCCGGCGAGCGGCGGCGTATCTGTCGCAGGCGAACCTGAAATTCGGTGGATCCCCAAAATGACGTACCGCTCGTGTCTGAGCTCGCCGACGCGGGGATCCCCGTGACGGTGTCGTGCCGGGTGCTCAAGCTCGCCCGTCAGCCCTACT
>NZ_MYFP02000046.1:0-1106 GCF_004514465.2 Microbacterium sp. MEC084
GTGTACTGCCCAGGGACGTTGTTTGATCTGGCTTCCCTGATGTGACGAGAACCTCCCGGCAGAGTGGAGCTGCTACCGCATCCGCTCTGAACCAGGGAGGTTCTCGTGTCTCACGCTAACGCGGCGCTGACCCCGCGCCAAAGGCTCCGTCTCGCCCAGAAGGTCATCGACGAGGACTGGACGATCGCGGCAGCAGCGGACTACTTCCGGGTGTCCTGGCCAACCGCGAAGAAGTGGGCGCTGCGCTACCTTGAGCTCGGCGAGGAGGGCATGGCCGACCGATCGTCCCGGCCGCACACTCATCCGAACCGGACTCCGCAGCGGCTGGTGAAGAAGATCGTGCATCTGCGGATCCGCAAGCGCCTCGGCCCAGTTGAGCTCGCGGGTCGGTTGGAGATGGCGTCCTCGACCGTTCATGCCGTACTGAAACGTTGCCGGTTGAACCGGCTCTCGCATATCGACGTGAAGACCGGTGAGCCCGCTCGTCGCTACGAGCACGAGGCTCCGGGGGCTCTGATCCATGTCGACGTGAAGAAGCTCGGCAACATCCCCGACGGCGGCGGCTGGCGCTACGTCGGACGGTTCCAGGGCGACCGCAACCGAGCCGTCACAGCCAAGCGCACCGGGAAGCGCGGCATCGCCGGCGACATGGTCACCGGCACCGCCTACGTCCACACCGTCATCGACGACCACTCCCGCGTCGCTTACGCCGAGATCCACGACGATGAACGCGCCGAGACCGCGATTGGCGTCCTGCAGCGGGCAGTGTCCTGGTTCGCCGACCGCGGAGTCCGCGTCGAGCGAGTCCTTTCCGACAACGGCTCCGCCTACCGCTCCCACGCCTGGCGGCACGCCTGCGCCGAGCTCGGCATCACGCCCAAGCGGACCCGTCCTTACCGCCCCCAGACGAACGGGAAGATCGAGCGATTCCATCGCACCATGGCCGACGGTTGGGCCTACGTGAAGCACTACAACAGCGAATCAGCCCGCCGAGCAGCCCTGCCGGCCTGGCTGCACTTCTACAATCACCACAGGCCCCACACCGCGATCGGGAAGCTCCCGCCCATCAGCCGGATCTCAAACAACCTGGCTGGGCAGTACAGCTA
>NZ_MYFP02000047.1:0-1004 GCF_004514465.2 Microbacterium sp. MEC084
TGAAGCGCCCTGAGTTTGTTGGAGGCTCCTGACCTTGGAAACGAGGATGGAGTCATGCCGAAGGAACTGGCGAATGGGAAGCCGACGACGCGTCGCTACTCGAGCGAGGAGAAGGCCGCTGCGGTGCGGATGGTGAGGACGCTGCGCGCTGAGCTCGGCGTCACGCAGGGGACGGTGCAGCGGGTCGCGACGCAGCTGGGTTACGGGGTCGAGTCCGTGCGGATGTGGGTCAAGCAGGCCGACATCGACGACGGCGTCACCCCGGGCGTGAGCAGCGCCGAAGCGCAGCGGGTGCGGGAGCTTGAGCAGGAGAACCGGGAGCTTCGCCGCGCCAACGAGGTGCTCAAGCGTGCGGCGTCTTTCTTCGGGGCGGAGCTCGACCGCCACTACCGGAAGTAGTCGCGTTCATCGACGCGAACAAGGACGACCTGGTCGACGGTCGCCGGCTCGGAGTCGAGCTCATCTGCAGACTGCTGCAGGTGGCTCCGAGCAGCTACTACGCCGCGAAGACCCGCGCCCCCTCGGCTCGCGCGCTGCGGGACGAGGAGCTGATCCCGCGGCTGGTCGAGCTGTGGGAGATGAACTACCGCGTCTACGGGGTCCGCAAGCTGTGGAAGGCGGCCCGACGAGCGAGGATCGTGATCGGTCGGGATCAGACCGCCCGGCTGATGCGGGTCGCGGGGATCGAGGGCGCCCGACGGTCGAAGCGGGTGAAGACCACCCGCCCGGATCCGGCGTCGGCGCGGCACCCGGACCTCGTCAAGCGCGAGTTCACCGCGACCGCACCAAACCGGCTCTGGGTGACGGACCTGACGTTCGTGCCCACCTGGGCCGGCGTCGCTTACGTGTGCTTCATCGTCGACGCGTTCAGCAGGATGATTGTGGGCTGGCGGGTCGCGTCCCACATGCGCACCGAGATGGTCCTCGACGCGATCGAGATGGCCCGCTGGTCCCGCGGACGCCACCACGCCGATCTGCGCTGTCACAGCGACGCGGGCTCTCAG
>NZ_MYFP02000048.1:0-965 GCF_004514465.2 Microbacterium sp. MEC084
AAGGATCAGATCACGCATATTCCCGACAACGCAGACAGTTCCGTGGCAAAGAAAAAGTTCAAAATCACCAACTGGCCCACCTACAATAAAGCCCTCATCAACCGTGGCTCCATAACTTTCTGGCTGGATGATGCAGCTATTCAGGCCTGGTATGAGTCAGCAACACCTTCTTCACGAGGCAGACCTCAGCGCTATTCTGACCTTGCCATCACGACTGTGCTGGTCATTAAACGCGTATTCAGGCTGACCCTGCGCGCTGCGCAGGGCTTTATTGATTCCATTTTTTCTCTGATGAACGTTCCGCTACGCTGCCCGGATTACAGCTGTGTCAGCAGGCGGGCAAAGTCGGTTAATGTCAGTTTCAAAACGCCCACCCGGGGTGAAATCGCACACCTGGTAATTGATTCCACCGGGCTGAAGGTCTTCGGTGAAGGCGAGTGGAAAGTCAAAAAGCATGGCCAGGAACGCCGCCGTATCTGGCGTAAGCTGCATCTCGCCGTTGACAGTAAAACACATGAAATCATCTGCGCTGACCTGTCGCTGAACAACGTTACGGACTCAGARGCCTTCCCCGGGTTAATCCGGCAAACCCACCGGAAAATCAGGTCAGCCGCCGCCGATGGCGCTTACGATACCCGGCTATGTCACGATGAACTGCGGCGTAAGAAAATCAGCGCGCTTATCCCTCCCCGAAAAGGTGCGGGTTACTGGCCCGGTGAATATGCAGACCGTAACCGTGCAGTGGCTAATCAGCGAATGACCGGGAGTAATGCGCGGTGGAAATGGACAACAGATTACAACCGTCGCTCGATAGCGGAAACGGCGATGTACCGGGTAAAACAGCTGTTCGGGTGTTCACTGACGCTGCGTGACTACGATGGTCAGGTTGCGGAGGCTTTGGCCGTGGTGCGAGCGCTGAACAAAATGACGAAAGCAGGTATGCCTGAAAGCGTGCGTATTGGCTG
>NZ_MYFP02000049.1:0-946 GCF_004514465.2 Microbacterium sp. MEC084
CCTAGGGCGTGTCTGACAAAGGTTGGGGGCTGCGGCTGAGAGTCTCGAGGGGTGTCGCGGTTTCAGATGCTCTCTGATGCTCAGTGGTCGTTGATCGAGGGGATGCTGCCGCGTCCCACGGGCCGGCCGGGGCGGAAGTTCTCCGACGCTCGAACGATGGTGGAGGGGATCGTGTACCGGTATCGGACGGGGATCGCGTGGCGGGATCTGCCGGCGGTGTTCGGGCCGTGGCAGACGGTGTGGACCTGGCATCGCCGGATGGCGTCGGACGGCACTTGGGACCGGGTGCTGGCGAAGGTCACCGCCGCAGCGGACGCGGCGGGGATGATCGACTGGTCGTTGTCGGTGGACTCCACGATCGCCCGCGCGCATCAGCACGCGACGAACACGACCCGCCTCACAGGGGGCTGGATCGAATTACACGAATCCGCAGATCGAGCCGCCTGATCACGGCATCGGCCGCTCCCGAGGCGGTCTGTCGACGAAGATCCACCAGCTCGTGGACGGCAACGGGCTCCCTCTGGTGACACTGATCACTCCCGGGCAGGCGGGGGACTCGCCGATGTTCCTGCCGCTGATGGCGCAGCTGCGGGTCGGCCGCGACACCGGCCGGCCCCGCACCCGCCCGGACGCGGTCCGCGGCGACAAGGCGTATTCCTCACGCGCGATCCGGTCCCACCTGCGTTCCCGCGGGATCAAGGCGGTGATCCCCGAGCCCGACGACCAGAAAGGCCACCGCAAGCGCCGCGGATCCCGCGGCGGCAGACCTGTCGGGCTCGACGTCGCCGACTACAAGAACCGGAACGTCATCGAACGCCGCTACTGCCACATCAAACAATGGCGAGGCCTCGCAACCCGGTACGACAAGCACGCCGTGATCTACCGCGCCGCGGTCGTCCTCAACGCCGTCATCGCCTGGACCAAGGCTTTGTCAGACACGCCCTAG
>NZ_MYFP02000006.1:0-118680 GCF_004514465.2 Microbacterium sp. MEC084
AGGCCGTGATCCCCGAACCGTCCGACCAGCAAGGACACCGTAAGCGGCGCGGATCACGCGGCGGCCGCCCCGTCGGACTGGACGCCGCCGACTACCGCAACCGCAATGTCATCGAGCGCCGCTACTGCCACATCAAGCAATGGCGCGGCCTCGCCACCCGCTACGACAAGCTCGCCGTCGTCTACCGCGCCGCCGTGATCCTCAACGCCGTCATCGCCTGGACCCGACAATTGTCAGACACGCCCTAGCTCCGGGCCCCGGCGCGGCGCAAGCGGCGGAGGAACGTCGGACCCCGTTCATAGACTGGGCAGGTGGCTGACGGCGAGATCGACCTTCCCGAACTGACCCTCGACGAGGCGCGCGCCGAGGCGCGCGAGCTGACCGACCGCATCCTCGAGGCGAAGGACGCCTACTACGGCCGCGACGTCTCGCTGGTCGACGACGCGACCTACGACGGGTGGATGCGGCGGCTCGAGCAGCTCGAGCGCGCGCACCCCGAGCTGCAGGGTCAGGACTCGCCGACGCAGATGGTGGGGGCGGCCGAGGGCACCGCGCTCGCGACGATCGAGCACGCCGAGCGGATGATGAGTCTCGACAACGTGTTCACGGTCGACGAGCTGCGCGACTGGTGCGCCAAGACGCAGGATGCCGCGGGCCGCCAGGTCGCGTGGCTGACCGAGCTCAAGATCGACGGCCTGGCGATCAGCCTGCGCTACGAGAACGGCGTGCTCACGTCGGCTGCCACCCGCGGCGACGGCCGGGTGGGAGAGCTCGTCACGGAGAACGCCCTGCGCCTCGCGGACATCCCCGAGCGCCTGGCGGGCGAGGGCCACCCGGCGATCGTCGAGGTCCGCGGCGAGGTCTTCATCCCGGTCGCCGCCTTCGAGCGGCTCAACGCGCTGCAGGCGGAGCTGCGCGACCGCGCGGTCGCCGAGGCGCGCGAGCGCTTCGGCGCGCGCCGCGCGGCGGCCGGCGAGTTCGACGAGGAGCGTGCCCGCACGGCGGCCGCGCGCCGGTTCCCCGCCTTCGCCAACCCCCGCAACGCCGCGAGCGGCGGCCTGCGGCAGCAGCTCGACAAGAAGCAGGGCCTCGACCTCGAGGCCGCCCTCGCGCGCGTCGGATCGCTGCGCCTGTACGTGCACGGCATCGGCGCGTGGCCGGACCCGCCCGTGGCCGCGCAGAGCGAGGTCTACGCGCTGCTGAAGGACTGGGGCCTGCCGATCAGCCCGCACCCAGCCGTGTGCCACGGCATCGACGAGGTGCTCGCCTTCGTGGAGCGCTACCGCGAGCAGCGGCACGCGATCGAGCACGAGCTCGACGGCATCGTCGTGAAGGTCGACGAGCTCGCGCTTCACGACGAGCTGGGCGCCACCAGCCGTGCGCCGCGCTGGGCGATCGCGTTCAAGTACCCGCCCGAGGAGGTGCACACGCGCCTGCTGGACATCGTGGTGTCGGTGGGGCGCACGGGCCGGGCCACGCCATACGCCGTCATGGAGCCCGCCCACGTCGCCGGGTCCGTCGTGCGTCAGGCCACGCTCCACAATCAGGACGTCGTCAAGGCCAAGGGCGTGCTGATCGGCGACACGGTCGTCCTCCGCAAGGCGGGCGACGTCATCCCGGAGGTGCTCGGACCCGTCGTCGAGAAGCGCGACGGCACGGAGCGCGCGTTCGTGATGCCCGCGGAGTGCCCCGAGTGCGGCACGCCGCTGCGGCCCATGAAGGAGGGCGACATCGACCTCCGCTGCCCGAACGCGAAGGACTGCCCCGCGCAGGTGCGGGGCCGCGTCGAGCACATCGGGTCCCGCGGCGCGCTCGACATCGAGGCGCTGGGCGAGGTCACGGCGGCCGCGCTGACCCAGCCGGACGCGCCGGCCGACCCGCCGCTCCACACCGAGGCCGCGCTGTTCGAGCTGACGCTGGATCAGCTCGTCCCGATCGAGGTGGTCGTCCGCGACGCCGAGACCGGCGAGAAGCGCGTCGACGAGAAGACCGGCGAGTACGTGCGCCGAGCCCCGTTCCGGCGCAATCCGACGGCGGCCGAGCGCAAGCAGGGGATCGAGGGGCCGCAGCCGTCGGCGCAGGCGCTCAAGCTCCTCGAGGAGCTCGAGAAGGCGAAGACGAAGGAGCTCTGGCGCCTGCTCGTGTCGCTGAACATCCGCCACGTCGGCCCGGTCGCTGCGCGCGCCCTGGCGGCGTGGTTCGGCTCGCTGGACGCCGTCATGGCCGCGGGCCGCGATGAGCTCGCCGCGGTCGAGGGAGTGGGCCCCACCATCGCCGACTCGCTGACCGAGTGGTTCGCGGTCGACTGGCATCGCGAGATCGTGGAGCGCTGGCGCGCGGCCGGCGTGCGGTTCGAGACCCCCGGCCACCCCGGGCCGGGCGCCGCGACCGCCGCCGGGGGCGTGCTCGAGGGGCTGACGATCGTCGCGACCGGATCGCTCGAGGGGTACACGCGCGAGGGCGCGCAGGAGGCGATCCTCAAGGCGGGAGGCAAGGCCGCGTCCAGCGTGAGCAAGAAGACCGACTTCGTGGCCGCCGGGCCCGGTGCCGGATCCAAGCTCGCGAAGGCCGAGCAGCTCGGCGTGCGGATCATCGACGCGGCCCAGTTCCACCTCCTCGTCACGGAAGGCCCGGGAGCGCTCCCATCCTGACTACGCTCGAGGTATGCAGCAGCGCACTCCCGGACGCACCGGACGCGACGTCTCCGTCATCGGCCTCGGCACCTGGCAGCTCGGGGCGGACTGGGGCGACGTCGACGAGGCCGACGCCCTCGCCGTGCTGGATGCGGCGCACGAGGCGGGGGTCACGTTCTTCGACACCGCGGACGTGTACGGCGACGGGCGCAGCGAGCAGCTGATCGGCCGCTGGCTGCGGAGCAACCCGGGCTCGGACGTGGTCGTCGCGACCAAGATGATCCGCCGCGCGGAGCGCCCCGACCTCGCTCACGCGACGCTCGACAACTTCCGCGCCTGGACCGACCGGTCGCGCCGCAACCTCGGCGTCGACACGCTCGACCTGGTGCAGCTGCACTGCCCCGCGAGCGAGGTGTACGAGGCCGACCGCGTCTTCGACGACCTGGATGCTCTCGTGGCGGACGGCGCGATCGCGGCATACGGCGTGAGCGTCGAGACCGTCGCCGAGGCGCTCCGGGCGATCGAGCGCCCCGGAGTCGCGAGCGTGCAGATCATCCTGAACGCCTTCCGCCGCAAGCCGCTCGACGCCGCCCTGCCCGCCGCCGTCGAGGCCGGCGTCGGCATCATCGCCCGCGTCCCGCTCGCGAGCGGCCTGCTGAGCGGCCGGTACACGCGCGAGACCACGTTCGCGGCCGACGACCACCGCACCTACAACCGGCATGGCGAGGCGTTCGACGTGGGCGAGACGTTCTCGGGCGTCGACTACGAGACGGGCGTCGACGCCGCGGCGCGGTTCGCGGGCCTCGCCCGGGAGGCCGGGCTCGAGCCGGCGACGGCGGCCCTCGCATGGGTCGCCCAGCAGCCCGGCGTGACCACGGTGATCCCGGGGGCGCGGAACCCGGAGCAGGCCCGGGCGAACGCCGCGGCGGGCGAGGTCGGGCCCCTTCCCGAGGCGTTCCTCGACGGCGTGCGCGACCTCTACGACGAGGCCATCCGCCCGCTGGTGCACGACCGCTGGTAGCCCGGGCCGGGGGAGCGGCCGAGTGGCGCGACGTGCTCGCGGTCGCCTAAGGTAGGCGGCCGTGCCCGGGAACCGCCGGGCGCTCGAGGAGGAGCACCACCCATGTCCCCACACACCTGGCTGATCATCGCCCTGGTCATCTACTTCGGCGCCATGATCGGCATCGGCGTCTACGCCGCCACCAAGACCAAGGACCACGAGGACTACATGCTCGGCGGCCGCAACCTGCCGCCGGCCGTCGCGGCGCTGAGCGCCGGAGCATCCGACATGTCCGGCTGGCTCGTGATGGGTCTGCCCGGCGCCATCTACGCCGCCGGCCTGATCGAGGCGTGGATCGCGATCGGACTGACCGTCGGCGCCTACCTGAACTGGAAGTTCGTGGCGCCGCGTCTGCGGGCCTACACCGAGGTCGCGAAGAACTCGATCACGATCCCGAGCTTCTTCGAGAACCGCCTGCGCGACCGCACGCGCCTGCTGCGCATCGTCTCGGCCGTGATCATCCTCGTGTTCTTCACGCTGTACATCTCGAGCGGCATGGTCGCGGGCGGCGTGTTCTTCGAGAGCTCGTTCGGCGGCGACTACACCGTCGGCATGCTGCTCGTCGGCGGCGTGACGCTCGCCTACACGCTGTTCGGCGGCTTCCTCGGAGCGTCGTTCACCGACTTCGTGCAGGGCCTCATGATCCTCGCCGCCGTGCTCATCGTCCCGGTCATCGCCGTCGTCGCGGTCGGTGGCGTCGGCGAGTTCGGCGCGGCGATCGACCCCGCCCACGTGTCGATGCTGGGCGGCGAGGCGCTCACCGGCGCCGCCGCGATCGGCATCGTCTCGTCGCTCGCGTGGGGCCTCGGCTACTTCGGTCAGCCGCACATCATCGTGCGCTTCATGGCGCTGCGCAGCGCGGCCGAGGCCAAGACGGCCCGCCGGATCGGCATGGCGTGGATGATCCTGTCCCTCGCGGGCGCGGTCGCCGCGGGCTTCGTGGGGATCGTGTTCTTCCGCGAGACCGGGGCCGAGCTCGCCAACCCCGAGACGGTCATCCTGGTCATGGCCCAGGCGCTCATGCACCCGCTGGTGGCGGGCCTCGTGCTGTCGGCCGTCCTCGCGGCGATCATGTCGACCATCTCGAGCCAGCTCATCGTCACGTCGTCGGCCCTGGTCGAGGACATCTACCGCGTGGTGGCGAAGCGCACGCCCTCGCAGCGGACGCTCGTCGTCCTCGGGCGCGCGTGCGTGCTCGTGGTCTCGATCGTCGCGGTCCTGCTCGCCCTGAACCCCGAGAGCACGATCCTCGACCTGGTCGGCTTCGCCTGGGCGGGCTTCGGCGCCGCGTTCGGCCCGATCATCCTGCTGTCGCTGTTCTGGCGACGCCTGACGGCCTCGGGCGCGCTGGCCGGCATGGTCGTCGGCGCGGTCGTGGTGTTCACGTGGCCGCTGCTCGGCACGGGCCTCTACGAGATCGTGCCCGGATTCGCACTCAACCTGCTCGTGGCGGTCGCCGTGAGCCTCGCGACCGCGAAGCACGACGAGGACATCCAGGACGAGTTCACCCGCACGGGCGCGATCGTCACGCAGCGTCCGGTCGCCGAGCCGACGCGCTGACCGTCGAGACGAGGACGCGCCCCGGGACGAGGTTCCGGGGCGCGTCGCCGTCTGAGCTCAGTCGCGGCCGTGGCGCGGCTTGCGCGCCGGGCGGTCGTCGCGCGCCGGCCGGCGGTCGCCGTCGCGCGGAGCACGGCGGGCACCGGGTCCGCGGTCGGGCTTGATCTCGATCAGGCGGCCCGAGATGCGGGTGTCGCGCAGCTTCTCGAGCACGCGGCGGTCGAGGTTCGCGGGCAGTTCGACGATCGAGAAGTCGGGGCGGATGTTGATGGCCCCGAAGTCGTCGCGGCCGAGGCCGCCCTCGTTCGCGAGCGCGCCGACGATCTGCCGCGGCTCCACCTTGTGCCGGCGGCCGACCTCGATGCGGTACGCCTCGTAGTCGCCGCGCCCGCGGCGCGCGGGCCGCTCGTCGCGCCCCGCGCGATCCGCCTCGCCGCGCTCGCGCTTCGGCCGGTTGTCCGCCGCCACCGCCGCGGCGAGCGCGTCGTCCTCGGCCTCGATCAGCGGCGGCTTGTCGCCCTGCGCGACGATCGCGAGCGCGGCCGCGACGTCCGCCTCGGGCACGTCGTGGTTCCGGACGTAGTGGGCGATCACGTCGCGGTACGTGTCCAGCCGCTCGGTGTCCTGCAGAGCCGCGGTGATCGCGTCGTCGAACCGGGCCAGGCGCGTGGTGTTCACGTCCTCCGCGGTCGGCAGCTGCATCTGGGTGGGCTGCTGGCGCGTGGCCTTCTCGATGTGGCCGAGCAGGTAGCGCTCGCGCGGCGTGATGAAGCTGATGGCGTCGCCCGTGCGCCCCGCGCGCCCGGTGCGGCCGATCCGGTGCACGTACGACTCGGTGTCGGTCGGGATGTCGAAGTTCACGACGTGGCTGATGCGCTCGACGTCGAGACCGCGCGCGGCGACGTCGGTCGCGACCAGGATGTCGAGCTTGGCCTCCTTGAGCTGGTTCACCGTGCGCTCGCGCAGGTTCTGCGGGATGTCGCCGTTGATCGCGGCCGCGGAGTAGCCGCGTGCGCGCAGCTTCTCGGCGAGCGTCTCGGTCTCGTTCTTCGTCCGGACGAACACGATCATGCCGTCGAAGTTCTCGACCTCGAGGATGCGCGTGAGCGCGTCCACCTTCTGCGCGTACGAGACGACCAGGTAGCGCTGCGTGATGTTCGCGTTCGTGGCCGTCTTCGACTTGACCGAGATCTCCTCGGGGTCGCGCAGGTACTGCTGGGCGATCCGGCGGATCTGCGGGGGCATGGTCGCCGAGAACAGGGCGACCTGCTTGTCCTCCGGCGTCTGCGACAGGATCTGCTCGACGTCCTCCGCGAAGCCCATCTTGAGCATCTCGTCCGCCTCGTCGAGCACGAGGTAGTCGAGCTCGGAGAGGTCGAGCGTGCCCTTCGCGAGGTGGTCCATCACACGGCCGGGCGTTCCGACCACGATGTGCACGCCGCGTCGCAGCGCCGACAGCTGCACGCCGTAGCCCTGACCGCCGTACACGGGCAGCAGGTGCACGCCCTTCATGCGCGTCGCGTACGCCTCGAAGGCCTCGGCGACCTGCAGCGCCAGCTCGCGGGTGGGCGCGAGGACCAGGGCCTGCGGCGTCTTGCGGGACACGTCGAGGCGCTCGAGGATCGGCAGCGCGAACGCGGCGGTCTTGCCCGTGCCGGTCTGCGCCATGCCGACCACGTCGCGGCCGGCGAGCAGAGTCGGGATCGTGGCGCGCTGGATGGGAGAGGGCGTCTCGTAGCCCAGGTCGCGGATCGCGGCCAGCACGGGGCCGGTGATGCCGAGGTCGTCGAAGCCCGGGAGGACGTCGGTGCTGTCAGGGGTCGCGCTCTCGGGCGAGGCGGCGTCGTCAGGGGTCACGTCGCCACGGTATCGGCTGCCGGTTGTGAATCAACCGGTCAGCTCGACACGAGCGCCTGGAGCTGCTCGCGCACGCGGCGCCGCAGGACCTTCCCGATCATCGACTTCGGCAGCTCGTCCATGACGAAGATGCGGCGGGGCACCTTGTACGGGGTGAGGATGCCGCGTGCGAACGCGCGCACGGCCTCGACGTCGAGCTCGGCCCCGGGCTCGACCACCACGGCCGCCACGACCTCCTCGCCGCTGTGCGCGCTCGCAAGTCCCACCACCGCGGCGTCCAGGACATCCGGGTGCTGCCGCAGGGCGCTCTCGACCTCGGTGGGGGCGACGTTGAAGCCGCCCGTGATGATGAGCTCCTTGATCCGGTCGACGATGCGCACGAATCCAGCCTCGTCGATCGTCACGATGTCCCCGGTGCGGAACCAGCCGTCGACGAACACCGCCTCGGTCTCCTCGGGCTTTCCGTAGTAGCCGCCGAACACCTGCGGGCCGCGCACCAGCAGCTCGCCGGGCGCGCCCGGCTCGACGTCGCGCGTCGGCTCGTCGGGGTCCACGACGCGGCACTCCGTCCCGGGGAGGGGCAGGCCGATGGTGCCGGCGACCCGGTTCGCGGCGACCGGATTGGCCATCAGGACGGGGGAGCACTCGCTGAGGCCGTAGCCCTCGACGAGGAACCCGCCGGTCTCCGCCTCGAACGGCTCGACCAGCGCAGGGGAGAGCGCCATGGCCCCCGAGATCGCGATCTCGATGCCCGCGAGCGACACGCCCCGCTCCTTCGCGCGCGCCAGCAGTCGCTCCGCGATGGGCGGCACGAGGGGCAGGAAGGTCGCGGGGTGCTTCTTGACGACGTCGAGCACCATGTCGGGATCGAACTTGGGGAACAGCACGAGGCGCGCCCCCATCGACATCGCGAACGTGAGGCACAGGGTGAGGCCGTAGGCGTGGAACATCGGCAGCACGGCGTACACGACCACGCCGTCGCCGCGCCGGATGGTCGGCACCCAGGCCCGCGACTGGGCGGCGTTCGCGAGCAGGTTGCGGTGCGTGAGCGCCGCGCCCTTCGGCGTGCCGGTGGTGCCGGACGTGTACTGGATGATCGCGAGGTCGTCGGCCGCGGGCCCCGGGTGGGCGGCGGGAAGCGGCGCGGAGGAGAGCAGCTCCTCCCAGCGGATCGCGCCGCGCACCTTCTCGGTGAGCTGCGCCCGCGCCTCGCGCGCCTTCGCGATCGGCAGGCGCAGGGCGGCGCGCGTGGCGAGCGGCATGGCGCGCGTCACGTCGACCGAGATCAGCGTGTCGACAGCGAGGTCTGCGGGGAACTCCTGCACGGTGCGCGCGACCTTGCTCCACACGATGGCGTGCTTGGCGCCGTGGTCCTCGAACTGCTTGCACATCTCGCGGGGCGTGTAGAGCGGGTTGTGCTCGACGACGACCGCGCCGAGGCGCAGCACCGCGTAGAACGCGACGATGTGCTGCGGGCAGTTGGGGAGGATGATCGCGACCGGATCGCCCTTGCGCACGCCGCGGGCGTGCAGGCCCGCAGCCGCGCGCTCGATCGCGTCGGCGAGTTGCGCGTAGCTCGTGGTGCGGCCGAAGAACTGCAGCGCGGGCGCATCCGGCAACTCCCGCGCGGACGTGGCGACGATGTCGACGAGCGAGCCCTCGATCGGGCCCAGATCGGCCGGGACGCCCTCCGCGTACGAGGTGATCCAGGGGCGAGGGGGATCGTATTCGGTCACCCGCCCAGCCTAGACAGCGCCCGCCCCGGCGATCGGCGGCGACCGGATGGGCGCCGGGGACGAACCGACCGTTCACCGCCCGGCGCGCGGCGGTTCACCCGGTCGCGACGCGGCTTTCACCGCCCCGGACGAACGTGGCCCGATACGGCCGCCCCGCTCGCCGGGCGGCTCGACGGAGGGACGGGATCGACGTGTCATCACGATCCGCGGCGCCGCTGGCCTGGGTGGAGTCGCCGCTGCGTTCGACCTCGGCGCCTCGCGGCTGGACGCGCTCGCCGACCGCGGCGCGCGCGTGGAACGCCACCGCTTCGAGTGGACCCGGCGCAGCGCGCCGCCGTGCGACATCCGCGGCCGCGTGATCCTCGGCGGCGCCCTGCCGGTCGACGGCCGGATGCCGCTGGCGGCCTACCTGGACTGGGTCGCGGTGGCGGCGGGGAGCGAGGGCGCCGTGTACCTGCCCCACCGGCGCGAGACCGCGCGCCAGCGCGACGCCGTCGCGCGCATCCCGGGCGTCGAGGTGCGGGTGACCGGGCTGCCGCTCGAGATCACGCTGGCGGGGGCGGCCGACGTCGACGTGCTCACGCTGTCGTCGAGCGCCCAGACGACGCTGCCGCTCGTGCTGGGGGAGCGCGCCGCGATCCGCTCTGCGGCCGATCGCCGGGCGGGGGAGCCCGCGTGACCGGCTGCGTCGCTGTCATCCCCGCGCGGGGCGGGTCCAAGGGCGTCCCCGGCGAGAACCTGCGCCGGGTGGGCGGAGTGCCGCTCGTGGTGCGGGCCGTGCGGGCCGCGCGCGCGGCCCACGGCATCGACCTGGTCGTGGTCTCGACCGACGACGACGAGATCGCCCGCGTCGCGGCCGGCGCCGGCGCCCGCATCGTGCGACGCCCCGCCGGGATCTCGGGCGACACCGCCGCGAGCGAGTCGGCGCTGGTTCACGCGCTGGACGAGCTGGCGGCCGACGGGCTGCACCCGCGGGTGCTGGCGTTCCTGCAGGCGACGTCGCCCTTCATCGACGTCGACGCGCTCGGCGAGGCGGTCGGCCGGGTGCTCGCCGGAGAGGCCGACAGCGTGTTCGCGGCCGTGCCGAGCCATGCGTTCCTGTGGCAGCGCACGGCGGAGGGCGTCACCGGAGTCGGGCACGACATGAGCAGCCGGCCGCGGCGGCAGGACCGGGACCCGCAGCACCGCGAGACCGGCGCGTTCTACGTGATGGACACCGCCGGCTTCACCGCCGCACGCCACCGCTTCTTCGGCCGCGTCGACGTGGCCGAGGTGCTCGAGCTGACCGCGATCGAGATCGACACCGCGGACGACCTCGCCGCGGCGAGCGCGCTGGCCGGGCTGCTGGACCGGCCCCAGCCGGTCGACGTGGACGCGGTCGTGACGGACTTCGACGGCGTCCACACCGACGACACCGCGGCCCTGAGCAGCGCCGGCGTGGAGTCCGTGACCGTGAGCCGTTCCGACGGCATGGGCGTGGCGCTGCTGCGCCGCGCGGGCGTGCCGCTGCTCATCCTCTCGACTGAGACCGACCCCGTCGTGTCCGCCCGCGCGCGCAAGCTGCGGGTCGACGTGCGCCAGGGGCTCGAGGACAAGGCGACGGCGCTGCGCGAGTGGGCCGAGGAGCGGGGTCTCGACCTCGGGCGCATCGCGTACGTGGGCAACGACGTCAACGATCTGGCGTGCCTGGAGGCCGTGGGGTGGCCCGTGACCGTTCCGGAGGCCCATCCGGATGTCCGCGCCGCCGCCCGCGTGGTCCTCACCCGGCCCGGAGGGCGCGGTGCCGTCCGGGAGCTCGCGGACCTGATTCTCGCCGCGCGCGCCGCGCGCGGTCCTGCCCCGGCGCACGCGGGTGCGCCGAACGACGACGGGAGACTGTCATGACCGTTTCACTCGGATCGCGGGTCATCGGCGGCGGCCGGCCCACCTACGTCATCGCCGAGATCGGCCTGAACCACAACGGCGACGTCGACATCGCGAAGCGGCTCATCGACGTCGCGGCCGACGCGGGCGCCGATGCCGTCAAGTTCCAGAAGCGCACGCCCGAGATCTGCACGCCGGAGCACATGCGCGACGTGCCGTGTGAGACGCCGTAGGGCACGATGACGTACCTCGAGTACCGCCACCGCGTCGAGTTCGACCGCGACGCGTACATCGAGATCGGCGACCACGCGACGCTGCGCGGCCTGGACTGGTTCGCCTCGCCGTGGGACGTGCCGTCGGTGGAGTTCCTCGAGGACCTCCGGGTGGTCGCGCACAAGGTCGCGTCGGCGTGCCTCACCGACATCGAGTTGCTCGACGCCCTGCGCGGGACCGGCAAGCCGATCATCCTGTCGACGGGCATGTCGACGATGGAGCAGATCGACGCCGCCGTGGAGCGCCTCGGCACGGACCGTCTCGTGCTGATGCACGCCACCTCGACCTACCCCATGGAGCCGGAGGAGGCGAACCTGCGGATGCTGGGCGCCCTCCGCGACCGCTTCCCCGGAGTGCCGGTCGGATACTCCGGGCACGAGCGAGGGATCCAGATCTCCGCGGCGGCATCTCGATCCCCGCGACCCGGCTGGCCCTGGACCGCCGCCACCAGGCCGACCTCATGATCCTGCACTCCCGTCGCGAGGTGCGGGAGTTCGGCCGGCTGGCGGCCGCCAACGGCTGGGATCATCGCCTGGCGCTCAGCCCGCTGCCGTTCCTCTCGCGGGAGCCGGCGACCGGACGGGGCACCGATCTGGTCTTCGCGGCCCAGGCGCTCGTGCCGCGCGAGCGGTGGCATCGCGAGGCGGTCGCGCGCGCTCGTGCGCGCGGCCCGCGCGGATCCGTCGCGGCGCGTGGTGCTCAAGCTGCGCGGCACTGCCGGCGAGCGGCAGACGCACCACGAGGATCTGCCGTACACCGAGCTGCTCGACAGGCTCGGGAACGTGCCCCCGAACCTGGTGACGTCGACCGCCCCATGGGCCGCGCGCTCGAGACGGCGGAGGGCATCGAGGCCGTGAGCTCGACCGCCGCCGTCGAGGCCGTCGCGCGCGGCGTGCCGGTGCTGGCGCTCGACATGTTCGGCGTGAGCGACGAGCTGATCAACACGGTCTTCGCAGGCAGCGGACTCCTGGGCGGCGCGGACGACCTCGTCGCGCGGCGGTTCCGCCACCCCGATCCCGGCTGGCTCGCGGACAACTACTTCCATCCGTCGGAGGACGACGACTGGACCGCGGTCGTGGCCGAGCTGGTGGGCCGGCGGCGCGCCGGCGAGCTGCCGCCCCGCGAACCCCTGCCGCGCCGCGGCGGCCCGCTGCGCGAGGCATGGCACCGCAAGCGCGTCCTGGGGCCGTACGACCGCAGCGTCGCGGGCGCGGCCGCGCTCGCGCTCGGGCACCCGGCGCGGGCGGCCGTGATCGGCGCCCACCGCCTCCGTCGGGCGTGGGGCGCGGGGCGCGCCGACTAGACTCGGGGGGTGTCTGAAATCACCCCCGATCTCGTGCGCCATCTCGGTGTGCTCGCCCGGATCCAGCTGAGCGACGAGGAGGTGAGCCGCCTGACCGGCGAGCTCGACGCGATCGTCGACAACATCGCCAAGGTCTCGCAGGTGGCCACCCCGGACGTCCCCGCGACGAGCCACCCGATCCCGATGCAGAACGTCTTCCGCCCCGACGAGGTCGCCGAGACGCTGACCACGGCGCAGGCGCTGCAGAACGCGCCGGACGCCGACGGCTCGCGCTTCCGCGTGACCGCGATCCTGGGGGAGGAGCAGTGAGCGACGTGATCCGCCTGAGCGCCGCCGACCTCGCGGCCAAGCTGGCCGCGCGCGAGGTCTCGAGCGTCGAGGCCACCCAGGCCCACCTCGACCGCATCGCCGCCGTGGACGGCGACGTCAACGCGTTCCTGCACGTGTCGACGCGCGCGCTCGACGTCGCCGCCGACGTCGACCGCCGCCGGGCCGCGCGCGAGGAGCTCGGCCCGCTCGCGGGCGTGCCGCTCGCGATCAAGGACGTGCTCGTCACGACCGACATGCCGTCGACCTCGGGCTCGAAGATCCTCGAGGGCTACATGTCGCCGTTCGACGCGACCGTCGTCGCCCGCTCCCGCGCGGCCGACCTCGTGCCGCTCGGCAAGACCAACATGGACGAGTTCGCGATGGGCTCGTCGACCGAGCACTCCGCGTACGGTCCGACGCGCAACCCGTGGGACCTGGAGCGCATCCCGGGCGGCTCCGGCGGTGGCTCGGCCGCCGCGGTGGCCGCGTTCGAGGCGCCGCTCGCCCTCGGCTCCGACACCGGCGGCTCGATCCGCCAGCCCGCGCACGTGACCGGCACGGTGGGCGTCAAGCCGACCTACGGCGGCGTCAGCCGCTACGGCGCGATCGCCCTCGCCTCGAGCCTGGACCAGGTCGGCCCCGTGACGCGCACCGTCCTGGACGCCGGCCTGCTTCACGACGTGATCGGCGGCCACGACATCCACGACGCCACCTCCATCCCGGACGCGTGGCCGTCGTTCGCCGACGCCGCCCGCGAGGGCGCTCGGGGCGACGTGCTCGAGGGCCTGCGGATCGGCGTCGTGAAGGAACTTCCGGACAGCGGCTTCCAGGCCGGCGTCGCCGCGTCGTTCCACCAGGCGCTCGCGAAGATGGAGGCGCAGGGCGCCGAGATCGTCGAGATCAGCGCGCCGCACTTCGAGTACGCGGTCGCCGCGTACTACCTGATCCTGCCCGCCGAGGCGTCGAGCAACCTGGCGAAGTTCGACTCGGTGCGCTTCGGTCTGCGGCTGGACGTGCCGGGCGGCACGGTCGAGGACGTCATGTCCGCCACGCGCGACGCGGGCTTCGGCCCCGAGGTCAAGCGCCGGATCATCCTCGGCACGTACGCGCTGTCCGCCGGCTACTACGACGCCTACTACGGCAGCGCCCAGAAGGTGCGCACCCTCATCCAGCGCGACTTCGACCAGGCGTTCGCCGACGTCGATGTGATCGCGACGCCGACGGCGCCCACCACGGCCTTCAAGCTCGGCGAGAAGGTCGACGACCCGCTGTCGATGTACCTCAACGACCTGACGACCATCCCCGCCAACCTCGCGGGAGTGCCCGGCATCTCGGTGCCGACGGGTCTCGCGGAGGAGGACGGCCTGCCGGTCGGCATCCAGTTCCTCGCGCCCGCGCGCGAGGACGCGCGCCTCTACCGCGTCGGGGCGGCGCTCGAGGCGATGCTGGTGGACGAGTGGGGCGGGCTGCTGCTCGATCGTGCGCCCGAGTTGAAGGGAGCGGCCCGTTGATGGCGACCGCGAAGCTGATGGACTTCGACAAGGCGCTTGAGCTGTTCGAGCCCGTGATCGGGCTCGAGGTGCACGTCGAGCTCAACACCAGGACCAAGATGTTCTCGCCCGCGGCCAACCCCGCGCACGCCGACAACCACGACGCCGAGCCCAACACGCTCGTGGCGCCCGTGGACCTCGGGCTGCCGGGATCGCTGCCCACGGTGAACGCGGAGGCCATCCGGTCCTCGATCAGCCTGGGCCTCGCGCTCGGGTGCTCGATCGCGCCCTCGAGCCGCTTCGCCCGGAAGAACTACTTCTACCCGGACCTCGGCAAGAACTACCAGATCAGCCAGTACGACGAGCCGATCGCGTTCGAGGGCCAGGTCGAGGTCGAGCTCTCCGACGGCGAGATCGTGGTCGTGCCGATCGAGCGCGCGCACATGGAGGAGGACGCGGGCAAGCTGACGCACGTCGGCGGCGCCACCGGCCGCATCCAGGGCGCCGAGTACTCGCTCGTCGACTACAACCGCGCCGGCGTGCCGCTGGTCGAGATCGTCACCAAGCCGATCTTCGGCGCCGAGCACCGTGCGCCCGAGCTCGCCAAGGCCTATCTCGCGACGATCCGCGACATCGCGATCGCGCTCGGGATCTCCGAGGCGCGGATGGAGCGCGGCAACATCCGCTGCGACGCCAACGTGTCGCTGCGCCCGCGCGGCGAGCAGAAGCTCGGCACCCGCACCGAGACGAAGAACGTCAACTCGATGCGCTCCGTGGAGCGCGCGGTCCGCTACGAGATCCAGCGCCAGGCGGCGATCCTCGCCGACGGCGGCACGATCACGCAGGAGACCCGCCACTGGCACGAGGATACCGGCACGACGTCGCCGGGCCGCCCGAAGTCCGACGCCGACGACTACCGCTACTTCCCCGAGCCGGACCTGCTCCCGGTCGAGCCGACGCCGGCGCTGATCGAGGAGCTGCGGGCCGCGCTGCCCGAGCTGCCCGCGGCACGCCGCCGTCGCCTGAAGGGCGACTGGGGCTTCACGGACCTCGAGTTCCAGGACGTCGTGAACGGCGGGCTGCTCGCCGAGGTCGAGGCCACGGTCGCCGCCGGCGCGGCGCCGCAGGCCGCGCGCAAGTGGTGGACGGGCGAGATCACGCGCGTCGCCAACGTGCAGGGGCGCGAGCCCGCCGACCTGGTGTCGCCCGAGCACGTCGCGCAGCTGCAGGGCCTGGTCGACGCGGGGACGCTCACCGACAAGCTCGCGCGCCAGGTGCTCGAGGGCGTCATCGCGGGCGAGGGATCGCCGCAGGAGGTCGTCGACGCCCGCGGGCTCGCGGTCGTGTCGGACGACGGCGCGCTGATCGCCGCGATCGACGAGGCGCTCGCCTCGCAGCCTGACGTGCTCGCCAAGATCCGCGACGGCAAGGTGCAGGCCGCCGGCGCCGTGATCGGCGCGGTCATGAAGGCCATGAAGGGCCAGGCGGACGCCGCGCGCGTGCGCGAACTCGTCCTGGAGCGCGCCGCGCAGGCGTGATCATGCTCCGTCCCGACCGAGGCCGGTCGGCGTGGCTCGCGGCCACGCTGATCGGCCTCGTCGCCGTGTCCGCGGCCCCCGCACCGGCCCACGCGGTGGCCACGACCTCGCTCGCGTCCACGGTGGAGCCGGCGCCCGCCTCGCGAGAGGAGATCGCGGCCGCGGTGGCGGAGCTCATCGTCGACGCCATGAGCGCCGAGGAGCGCGCGTCGGCCGTCGTGATGGGGCACGTGGGCGGCACGGACGCGGGCGCGCTGGCGCGCTACGTCGACGACCGCGATCTCGGCGGGTTCATCCTGATGGGGTCGAACGTGCCGAAGGACCCTCGGGGCCTCGCACGGCTGACGGACGGGATCGACGGCGAGGACGGCGCGCTGCCCCCGCTCGTCGCCGTGGACCAGGAGGGCGGCGTCGTGTCGCGCCTGGCGTGGGACGACGGACCCGCGGGCGCCGAGCTGGCGCGCCGCTCGCCCGAGTCCACCCGCGAGGCGTTCGACGCGCGCGGCGCGCTGCTCGAGGCCGCCGGCATCAGCGTGAACTTCGGGATCGTCGCCGACGTCGGGACCGCCACCAGCGGGTTCATCCGCCCGCGCACCCTCGGCGGCGACCCCGACGCCGCGTCCGAGCGCGTGGCCGCCGCGGTCGCGGGCGAGCGGCAGCACGCGTTCTCCACGCTCAAGCACTTCCCGGGCCACGGCGCGGCGCCGGGCGACTCGCACAGCGTGATCCCCGAGACGGACATGACGCTCGAGGAGTGGCGGGCCGAGCACGCGCCGCCGTTCGCGTCGGGCATCGAGGCGGGTGCGGAGCTCGTGATGACGGGTCATCTCCGCTTCACCGCCGTGGACGACGTGCCCGCCTCGGTGTCGCCGGAGTGGTACCGGATCCTCCGCGACGACCTCGGCTTCGAGGGCGTGGCAGTCACGGACGACCTGGGGATGCTCCTCGCCTCGGGCGAGGAGCGATACGCCGACCCGGTGGACAGCGCGGTCGACGCGATCGCGGCCGGCGCCGACCTGGTGCTCATGGTGGCCGGCTCGAACGCGCGCACGGCGGGGGACATGGCCGACGGCATCGGCGCGGCCGTCCGCGACGGTGACATCCCGGAGGACCGGCTGCGCGAGGCCGCGACCCGCGTCGTGACCCTGCGGGTTCTCGCGTCGGGCCTGCTGGACGGCCCGGAGTTCGACCCGGCCGGCTGAGCGCGGATGTCCCCGCCCGCGGGGAGAATGGACGCATGGGGCGAGCGGACGGATCGGGGCGCATCGTTTCGCCCGACGACGCCGACGACTCCGGCACCGGCATCCTGCACGTCGACATGGACGCCTTCTACGCGTCGGTGGAGGTGCTCGACGACCCGTCGCTGCGGGGCAAGCCGGTCGTGATCGGCGCGCCCGACGGCCGCTCCGTGGTGTCCAGCGCGTCGTACGAGGCGCGGCGCTTCGGCGTCCGCTCCGCGATGCCGATGGGGCAGGCGCTGCGTCTCTGCCCGCAGGCCGTCGTGGTGCTGCCGCACTTCGACCGGTACCAGGCCGTCTCGGCGCAGGTGATGGACGTGTTCCGCAGCTTCACCCCGCTGGTCGAGCCTCTGTCGATCGACGAGGCGTTCCTCGACGTCCGCGGGGCGCGGCGGCTGTGGGGCAGTCCGGGGAGGATCGCGCGGCTCATCCGCGAGCGGATCGCGGCCGAGGTGGGCATCACCGCGAGCGTGGGCGTGGCGGCCACCAAGCACGTGGCCAAGATGGCGTCGACGATGTCGAAGCCGGACGGGCTGCTCATCGTGCCGGCCGACCGCACCCAGGAGTTCCTGGACCCGAAGCCCGTGCGCGCGATCTGGGGCGTGGGGCCGAAGGCCGCCGAGGCGCTCGAGTCGCGCGCGATCCGCACGATCAAGGACGTCCGCACCACGCCGCCGCACGTGCTCGAGCGGATCGTCGGCCATGCGGGCGCCGAGCGGCTGGCGCAGCTCGCGCGGGGCATCGACGTGCGCGAGGTCGAGACCTCGCGCACCGAGAAGAGCATCGGACACGAGGAGACGTTCGAGACCGACGTCGCCGACGTGGAGCTGCTGCGCGCCGAGCTGCTGCGGCTCTCCGACCGCGTCGCCGCCCGGCTGCGACGCGCGGGCTTCGAGGCGGCGGGTGTCGCGATCAAGGTGCGGTTCTCGGACTTCTCCACGATCACCCGCTCCGCCACGCTGCCGGAGCCGTCGGCCGTGGGCCAGCGGCTCGGCGAGGCGTCGCGGGATCTGCTCGCGAACGTCGACCTGCGCCTGCCCGTGCGTCTCATCGGGGTGCGCGCGGAGCGCCTGCGGCCCGCGGGCGCGGGAGGCGTGGCGCTGTGGGACGACGACGCGGACTGGAAGCGTATCGAGGGCACGCTCGACGACGCGCTCGCCCGGTTCGGGCGCGGCGCCGTGACGCGCGCGACCTTCCTCGGACGTGAAGACCGCCGGCACTTCCCGTCGCACCCGCGCCCACCTGCCGACTCGGACTGAGTTCCCCTTTCAGAAGCGTCTCGCACGCTGCGGGGCCGCAAGCGGCACCCTTGCGAGCGAGGCTGCTCGCTTCGCTCCCCGCGGCAGCGCTGACGCGCTGCGGGAGTCGCTTCGCTCCACGCTCGCTTCGCTCGCACGAGGTCGTTGCCCGGCCGTTGAGCGGAGCGACCGCACCTCCACCGGTCGTTGAGCGGAGCGAAGCGGAGTCGAAACGGTCGAAGCCTCCCGCTCGGCATCGCCACGGGTACGGTGGGGACATGCCCAACATCGCACTCGAACTCGGCAGGATCTCCGCGAACATCGGCGTGAACAGCGCCTATGGCGAGCAGCAGGACGTCGACGGCGTGCGCATCGTCCCGGTCGCCGCGACCTGGACAGGCTTCGGCGGAGGGTCGGACGAGTCCGGCAACGGCGGCGGGGGCGGCGGCGGCTTCTCGGCACCCATCGGCGCGTACGTGCGCCGCGGCGAAACCCTCACGTTCGAGCCGAACATCGTGTCGCTCCTGGCGGTCGGGATCCCGTTCATCTGGGTCACCGGGCGCGTGCTGGCCCGCATCATCCGTGTCCTCAAGAAGTAGCGCCGCAGAGTCCTTCCGGAGCGCTCACGACGCCGCGTTCCGGGCGGTCGCGACCGCGGTCGCGCGCCTGGACGTCGCGGCTCCGCGCGTGCTGATCGACGGGCGCAGCGGCAGCGGCAAGACGACGCTCGCCGCCCGGCTCTCAGCGGAGTGGCCGCGCGCGGGGGAGCGGCCCCAGCTGGTCGCGCTCGACTCGCTCTACCCCGGATGGGACGGGCTCGAGGAGGGGACGCGGCTCGCGCACGAGTGGCTGCTCGTCCCGCACGCCGCCGGGATCGAGGGGCGGTGGCGCCGGTTCGACTGGGACGTCCAGGCGTTCGCCGAGCCGCACGTGGTCGCACCGGACCGTCCGCTGATCGTCGAGGGCTCCGGCGCTCTGACTCCGGCCGCGGCCGGTCTGGTGCACGTCGCCGTGTGGGTCGACGCGCCCGAGCCCTCGCGGAAGGCGCGCGCCCTCGAACGCGACGGCGACACGTACGCGCCCCACTGGGACCGCTGGGCGGCTCAGGAGGCGCGCCACATCGAGACGCACGACCCCCGAGCGCTCGCAGACCTCGTCTTCGATCTGCTCTAGAGGCGGATCAGGCCGTGTCGCGCTGCTCGGCCGCCTGCACGAGGCCCTCGAGGCGGTAGCCGAGCCAGTCGTACACGCCGTAACGCGGGTCGTCCGGGTCGTGATCCTGATCGTCCTCGACGATGCCGAGACGGTTCGCGATCACCAGGCGCACGGCGGCCAGCGTGCGCAGCCAGGACTCGATGCTGTCTCCCTCGAGCGACACGTCGACCGGCGCCAGCTCGTCCTCCACCCGCTCCACCCGGGCGAGGTCGTCGAGCACCACGCGCGCGTCGTGCGCGCGCCGGCGCAGCAGGTCGGCCCGCGTGACCGCGCGGAACTCGCGGGACGCCTCCGGGTCCTCGGGATACACGTCCGGCGTGAGCCGCTCGATCGCGGGATCCGGGAGCGTGGGCGTGCTGTCCACGAGATCCGCGAACTGCCGCACGAGGTCGGCGAGGTGCGTGACCTCGATGCGGGTCAGGGTCAGCAGGACGATCCTGTCGCTCACTGGGGGCTCCTCCGTACGGTGGCCCACAGGCCGTAGTCGTGCATGGCCTGCGCGTGCAGCTCCATCTGCTCGCGGGCGCCTTCGGCGACGACCGCGTGTCCCTCATTGTGGACCGCGAGCATCAGCTGGGTCGCCCGCTCGACGCTGTACCCGAAGTACTCGCGGAACACACGGACGACGTAGCTCATGAGGTTGACCGGGTCGTTCCAGACCACGGTCTGCCAGGGGACGTCGGCGGCCTCCTGCTCGTGGAGCCGGACGTCCTCATGGAGGTCGGGGAGCGCGGCGCCGGCCATCACGCCCACCCCAGCTCGTGCAGGCGCTCGTCGTCGATCCCGTAGAAGTGCGCGATCTCGTGCACCAGCGTCGTGTGGATCTCGTCTCGCAGCTCGTCCTCCGTCTCGCACGCGGCGAGATGCGGCTCGCGGTACACGATGATCCGGTCCGGGAGCTCGCCCATGCCGTATCGATCCCGCTCGGTGAGCGCGAGCCCGTCGTAGAGCCCGAACAGATCGAGCGATCCGTCCTCCGGGCGATCCTCGACGACGAACACGACGTTGTCCAGCCCGTCGACCATGTCGTCGGGCAGCCGATCGAGCTCGTCGACGACGAGCCGCTCGAAAGCGTCGGCGTCCATGTCGATCATGAGGACTTCCGCCAGGAGTGAGTGGGGTGGCTGACGGGGCTTGAACCCGCGACCCCCGCGACCACAACGCGGTGCTCTACCAACTGAGCTACAGCCACCGTGGCCCCCGATGTCTCGGGGACAACCTCTTCATTCTGTCACATGTCCGAGGCAAATGACGAAACGACCGACGAAGCGATCGCGCGTGCCGCGTCGCTGGTGGGACCCGGCTCGGCCACGAACACGGCGCGACGGTAGTACTCGAGCTCGCGGATGGACTCCAGGATGTCCGCGAGTGCGCGGTGGCCGCCGTCCTTCGCGGGCGCGTGGATGTACGCCCGCGGGAACCAGCGCCGCGACAGCTCCTTGACGCTCGAGACGTCGACGTTCCGGTAGTGCAGGTAGGTGTCGACCTGGGGCATGTACTTGGCCAGGAACATCCGGTCGGTGCCGATCGTGTTGCCGGCCAGCGGGGCCTTGCGCTCCTGGGGGGCGAAGCGGCGGATGTACTCGAGCGCGAGGCGCTCGGCCTCCTCGAGCGGCACGCCGCCCGGGATCTCGTCCAGCAGACCCGACTTCCGGTGCATCTCCGTGACGAACTCGCCCATGTGATCGAGCGCTGCCTGCGACGGCTTGATGACGACCTGGAAACCGGGGTCGAGGATCCGCAGCTCGAAGTCGGTCACGACGATCGCGATCTCGACCAGCTCGTCGACCGCGAGGTCGAGGCCCGTCATCTCGCAGTCGATCCAGACGAGCCGGTCGTTCTCGGAGGCGCCTACCATGCGCTCCAGCCTATCGACGGCCGCTGACGCACGCCGACGCGGCCGCGTGGGCCGGGCGCGGTACCGTAGTTGCAGGCCCCCTTAGCTCAGTGGACAGAGCAGCAAGCTTCTACCTTGTCGGTCGAGGGTTCGAATCCTTCAGGGGGCGCTTCGCGGTGAACCGTCTGTTCGGTCAGCGGCCCGTTTGCGGGCCCGGAGCTCGCGAGTGTAGTCCCGCCGTCGGGTACGGCAGGGCTCGCAAGGGCAGTCGCGGCGGCCCTTCGCGCCTCCGCCATGGGGAACGAACCGGCGGTCCTCCGGTGGGTCGACGACCGGGTCCGGCACATCRTCCCCGGCATCGAGCAGGTGCCTGCGGAAGCCTGCGCGGTTCGCGGTGCGCCGACGGTGGCAGTTGGCGCACACGACCTCGCACTTCTCGATCTCGGTGAGGATGGCGCGCCACGATCGGGTGGAGGCGCCGACTGCGCGACTGATGTCGAACTTCTTGTCAGTCCCGGGGAGATGGTCGAACTCGAGCATCACCAGGTCCGGCTCGCCGCAGTCGGAGCAGGGGTGCGCTCGGAGGTACTCGACCATGCGCGGGAAATTGCGATGTCGATGGCGCGCTTGAAGCTCGTACAGGCGTTCACGGGAGATGGCCATGCCCGCGACATTAGAACATACCTCCGACATCGCTGCGGGAGTGCGCCCACCGATGTCAAGGGGTTCCGCCCATCCGTTCGCGGGCGTAACGTGCGAGGCGAGCGGAAGGAGTCGACGATGATGACGACGCACACACGGCGTCTCTATGTGGCGTACGGACCGAACGGGGCCGTCGGATCGATCCGGGAGGTCGACGACGGGTCCTGGGCGGTGACCATGAGCGGCGCGGAGGCGCCGATCGGTCAGTATCCGTCGCTGGACATCGCCAAGAACGCGTTGACCTCGCACCTGCGACCGGGGTCCGCACGCCCCGAGTTCCGGGAGCACTGAGCCACCGGAGCACGCCCGCTCGATGCGGGCGACGAACCCCGCGCTCGCCCGGTCATGCAGGGACGGGCGCGGGGTTCGCGCGTGCGCGGGGTGCGCGCGTGTCGAGCAGGCGCAGCGCCACGTCCACGCACGGGCCGATCAGCACCGCGAACGCGACCGTGCCCCAGCCCACCGTGCCGCCCAGAAGCCACCCGAGCGCCAGGACCGTGAGCTCCACGGTCGCGCGAGCGCGCCAGACGGGCCAGCCGGCCCGGCGATGCAGGCCGGTCATGAGCCCGTCCCGCGGGCCGGCCCCGAAGCGCGCGCCGATGTACAGGCCCGACGCGAGGCCGACCAGGGCGATTCCGCCGAACAGCGCGGCGATGCGCCAGCCCAGGGCGTCGATCGGCGGCATCAGGTCGAGCGTCACCTGCAGGGCCGCGCCGACGATCAGGATGTTGAGGATCGTGCCCATCCCCGGCCGCTCGCGGAGCGGGATCCAGGCGAGCAGCACGAGCGCGCCGATCAGGATCGTCACCCATCCGATGCCGATGCCGGTGCGCACGGACAGGCCCTCCGCCAGGACGGTCCACGGATCCAGACCCACGCCCGCCTCCACGGTCAGGGCCACGCCCACCCCGTAGAGAGGGAGGCCGACGAGGAGCTGGACGATGCGGCGGGCGAGGGAGCGGGGCGGCGCGGACGGGTCGGCGGAGGGTGCGGGCATGCCATCAGTCCACCGCGAGATTGGCCTTCGGTAAAGAGGCCAATCCGGCTATGGTGGCTCCATGCTCGACTCCCGACTCTCCGCCCGAGCGCTGGACGCGCTGCTCGGCCCCTGGCGCACGCGCGAGCCCGCCTACGAGGCCCTCGCGGATGCGATCCGGCTGCTGTGCCTGGACAACCGGATCGCGCCGCACACGGCGCTGCCCGCCGAGCGGGAGCTCGCGTCGCGCCTCGGCGTGAGCCGGACGACCGTGGCGGCCGCATACCGCAGCCTGCGCGCGAGCCGGCACATCGACAGCGTCCGCGGCTCGGGCAGCATCACGCGCCCGCTGGGCCGCCGCGACCTCGGCCGGATCGCCGCGGACGAGGGCATGGTCGACCTGCAGCAGGCGAGTCCCGCGGCATGGCCCGGGCTCGCGGCCGTGTACGCCGAGACGGCCGGCGATGCGCCCGCCCTGATGGCCCGGCCCGGCTACGACGTGACCGGCCGCCGCGGGCTGCGCGAGGCGATCGCGCGGCGCTACACCGAGCGCGGCCTGCCCACCGAGGCCGCGCAGATCCTGGTCACGAACGGCGCCCAGAGCGCGATCTCGCTGGTCGCCACGCTGCTCGTCGCGCGCGGCGACCGCGTGCTGCTCGAGACGCCCACCTACCCGCACGCCGCGGAGGCGTTCGCGCGGCAGGGCGCGCGGCTGGTCGGCGTCCCGGTGACCGTGGGCGAGGGGTGGGATCTGGAGCGCGCGGAGCACGCCATCCTGCGCTCGCGCCCCACCGCCCTGTACCTCATGCCGGACTTCCACAACCCGACCGGCGAGTCGATGGCGGTCGAGGCAAGAGGGCGGATCGCCGAGCTCGCGCGATCGGTCGGCGCCCACGTGATCGTCGACGAGACCACCGCGGAGCTCGGCGTCGAACGGGTGATCTCGCCGCTGCCGTTCGCGTCCGTCGACGCGGGCGAGGGCGTGATCACGCTGGGCTCGTTCGGCAAGACGGTGTGGGGCGGTCTGCGGATCGGCTGGATCCGCGCCGACGTCGACATGATCCGCAGGCTCGCCGCCGCTCGGCCGACCACGGATCTCGGCACGCCCGAGTTCGAGCAGGCGGTCGCCGAGCGGCTCCTGCCGCGCATGGGGGACATCCTGATCCAGCGGTCCCAGCTGCTGCGCGAGGGGCGCGACGCGCTCGTGCGCGTGCTGGGACCCGCGGTGCCGGAATGGGACATCCCGTCGGTCGCCGGCGGGGTCGCCCTGTGGGTGGGCCTCGGCGCCCCACGCAGCTCGGCGCTCACGCTCGCCGCGCGGCGGCGCGGCCTGCTGCTGTCAGCCGGGCCCAGGTTCTCGGTCGGCGGCGGTCACGAGCGCCACATCCGCGTGCCCTTCACGGCTCCGGCGCCGGTGCTCGACCGCGCCGCGCTGATGCTGGTCGACGCCTGGCGCGACGTCGCCGACGGGGGAGCCGAGGCCGGCGAGGCCGCTCCGCTCGACGCCGTCGTCTGAGCCGCGCCGCTGCGCGTCACACGCGCAGGCTCGCGACCGCCTCGTCGGCCGACCAGAACTCGCCGACGACGAGGAAGCGCGCGGTGGCCGCCTGCAGCCTCTCCGCGCGGTACCGCGTGCCGAGCGGGTGCTCGACGACCCGCAGGTGGCCGATCACGGTGCCGCCGCGCCCCAAGACGCGCCAGAGGGCGGCGCCGGCGCGCACGAGCGTCTCGCGTCCTCGGACGGCCGGGGCGGGGACCGGGATGACGGGCGCGGCTGCGGCGAGTGCGGTGTCGTGCATGAGTGCTCCTCTCGCGACAGACGGTACGGGGGGCCGCCGACATCGGCCGGGACCCCGGAACACCTGCGGACGCGTAGCGTTGTGAAGGATGTGCCGCATTCGGCGGCGAGAGGAGTTGGACATGCAGACCTTCGTTCTGGCCGGCGGATGCTTCTGGTGCCTGGACGCGGCGTATCGCGCGCTGTCCGGGGTCGAGAGCGTCGTCTCGGGCTACACGGGCGGAGCCATGCCTCACCCGAGCTACGAGCTGGTGTGCACCGGCACGACCGGTCACGCCGAGGCGGTCAAGGTCACGTTCGATCCCGAGCGCATCCCGGCCGACGTCATCCTGGACGCGTTCTTCACGATGCACGACCCTCGGCAGCTGAACCACCAGGGGGCCGACACCGGCACGCAGTACCGCTCGGCGATGTTCCCCGCGGACGACGCGCAGCGCGAGCAGTTCGAGGCCGCGCGCGAGCGCGCCTCCGAGATCTGGGATGCGCCGATCGGCGACGTGGAGGGGACGATCGTCACCCGGATCGAGCCGCTCGGCGCGTTCTACGACGCGGAGGACCACCACCAGGACTTCTTCGCGAAGAACCCGAACCAGGGCTACTGCCTGGCGGTGGCCGTCCCGAAGGTCAACAAGGTGCGCGCCCGGTTCGCGGAGTACGTCGCCTGACGATCGCGGGGCTCGTCCCCAGGCGTCGGATCCGCCCCCGTTCCCCATGGAACGGGGGCGGAGCCGCATCCGGGGCCGTCTGTCGCGTCACAGTCGTCCCGAGGCCGACCAGCGGCCGACCGGAGACGTCTCCGGCGAGAGAAGGGACGACCATGGGCGACATCATCACGATCACCGGCAACATCGCGACCGAGCCCGAGCGGAACACGCTGCCGAGCGGCATCGCCGTGACGCGCTTCCGGCTCGCGAGCCCCACACGGAGGTACGACCGCGCGGCGAACGCATGGGTCGACGGCGCCACCAACTGGTACAGCGTCTCGGCGTACCGCGGGCTGGCAGACAACGCCGCGGCGTCGCTGCACAAGGGCGAACGCGTCGTCGTGTCGGGCCGGCTGCGCCTGCGCACGTGGGAGTCCGACGGTCGCAAGGGCATGGAGGCGGAGGTCGACGCCGACGCGCTCGGCCACGACCTGCGGTTCGGCACGACGGCCTTCCAGCGCACGGCGCCGCGCAGCGCGGCCGCGGACGCTCAGGGCGCGAGCGGCGCGCAGGAGGGCGTGCAGGACGACTGGGCGCCGGCGCAGTCCACCGCCGGCGCGGACGATCCCGAGGCGGAGACGCTTCCGGATCCCGAGCTCGCCGACGCCACGCCGTTCTGAGCCGCCGCGCGGCCACCCTAGACTCGGCGGCGTGACCCCGCGACGCGACCCCTCCGCGACGGCCAGCCGCCGCCCGAGGCACGGCCGCACCCGGGCGGGCGCCGTGGCGACGGTGCTCGCGACGGCCGCGATGCTCGCGGGGTGCGCCGCCGACGCGCCCCGCCCGGGCCGGTCCGATGCGCCGACGGTCTCGGCCCCGGCCGCGCCGTCCGCCTCGGCGACGGCATCGGTCGCGCCGTCGGAGCCCGCGGAGGGGTCGACGGCACTGGTGCCCGACGGCACCGCCGCCGACAACCTGGCCCTCTTCACCGAGGTCGCCGAGCGGGTGTGGGCCTCGGACCGCCGGGCCGAGGGGCGTGCCTACGTCGACGCGCTCGTCGCCGCCGGATTCGACAAGGCGGCCATGCAGGTCACCGAGGACCTGAGCACGGTCGGCAACCCCGCTGAGTCCCTGCAGTTCTCGGTCCTGTGGGGCGACGAGTGCCTGGTCGGCCAGGTCGGTCCCGACATCGGCGAGGCCGTCACGCGAGTGCTGCCCGCCCTCGAGGAGGGCACCATGTGCCTGGTGGGGGAGACCCGTCCCATCGACTGGTGAGCCGCGGGTCGCCGCCGCGGCGCCGCGCGGGCCGCATGCGCCCCATCCGTCCAGGGTCAGCGCCCTAGACTGGGAGCCAAATGGCTGAATACATCTACTCAATGGTGCGCGCCCGCAAGAAGGTGGGCGACAAGCTCATCCTCGACGACGTGACGATGGCGTTCCTGCCCGGTGCGAAGATCGGCATGGTCGGTCCCAACGGCGCCGGAAAGTCCACGATCCTCAAGATCATGGCGGGCCTCGACACGCCGTCGAACGGCGAGGCGAAGCTGACCCCCGGCTACAGCGTCGGCATCCTGATGCAGGAGCCCGAGCTCGACGAGTCGAAGACGGTCCTGGAGAACATCCAGGACGGCATCGCCATCAAGGCGAAGGTCGACCGCTTCAACGAGATCTCCGCGCTGATGGCCGAGCCGGACGCCGACTTCGACGCGCTGCTGGCCGAGATGGGCACGCTGCAGGAGGAGATCGACGCGGCCGACGGCTGGGACCTCGACTCGCAGCTCGAGCAGGCCATGGACGCGCTGCGCACGCCGCCGGCCGACGCGGCGATCGCGCCGCTGTCGGGTGGTGAGCGCCGCCGCGTGGCGCTCGCGAAGCTGCTGCTCCAGAAGCCCGACCTGCTGCTCCTGGACGAGCCGACCAACCACCTCGACGCCGAGAGCGTGCTGTGGCTCGAGCAGCACCTGCAGGCGTACAAGGGCGCCGTCATCGCGATCACCCACGACCGGTACTTCCTCGACCACGTCGCGGAGTGGATCGCCGAGGTCGACCGCGGGCGCCTCTACCCCTACGAGGGCAACTACTCGACCTACCTCGAGAAGAAGGCCGACCGCCTCGAGGTCCAGGGCAAGAAGGACGCCAAGCTCCAGAAGCGCCTCAAGGAGGAGCTCGAGTGGGTGCGCAGCAGCGCGAAGGGCCGCCAGGCGAAGTCCAAGGCCCGTCTGCAGCGCTACGAGGAGATGGCGGCCGAGGCCGAGCGCACGCGGAAGCTGGACTTCGAGGAGATCCAGATCCCGGCCGGCCCGCGCCTCGGCAGCGTGGTGATCGACGCGAAGAACCTGAAGAAGGGCTTCGACAGCCGCGGCACGCTGATCGAGAACCTCAGCTTCAACCTCCCCCCGAACGGCATCGTCGGCATCATCGGCCCGAACGGCGTCGGCAAGACCACGCTGTTCAAGACGATCGTGGGCCTCGAGCCGCTCGACGGCGGCGAGCTGAAGATCGGCGAGACGGTCAAGATCAGCTACGTCGATCAGAACCGCTCCAACATCGACCCCGACAAGACGCTGTGGGAGGTCGTCTCGGACGGTCTGGACATCATCACGGTCGGAAAGACCGAGATCCCGTCGCGCGCCTACGTGTCGAAGTTCGGCTTCAAGGGCCCGGACCAGCAGAAGAAGGCCGGCGTGCTGTCGGGCGGTGAGCGCAACCGCCTGAACCTCGCGCTCACGCTCAAGCAGGGCGGCAATCTCCTGCTCCTCGACGAGCCGACCAACGACCTCGACGTCGAGACCCTGAGCTCGCTCGAGAACGCGCTGCTGGACTTCCCGGGCTGCGCCGTGGTCATCACGCACGACCGGTGGTTCCTCGACCGCATCGCGACGCACATCCTGGCGTACGAGGGCACGGACGAGAACCCGGCGCAGTGGTACTGGTTCGAGGGCAACTTCGAGTCGTACGAGGCGAACAAGATCGAGCGCCTCGGCCCGGAGGCGGCCCGCCCGCACCGCACCACGCACCGCAAGCTGACGCGCGACTGATGCGCCGCCCCCTCGAGCAGCCGCGCATGACCCGCGTCCACATCCCGATCCACCGTCGCTGGGGAGACCTCGACGCGCTCGGGCACGTGAACAACACGTCGATGCTGAAGCTGCTCGAGGAGGCGCGCCTGCGCGCCTTCTGGCGGTCCGAGGATCCCGCCGACCAGGCGCCCACCGCTGTGTTCGACGCCGACGTGCTTGAGGGCGGCGGCGCCGTCGCGACCCTCATCGCACGGCAGGAGATCGAGTACCTCAAGCCGGTGCCGTACGGCCACAAGCCGCTCGACGTGCAGCTGTGGCTGGGGCGGATCGGCGGCTCGAGCGCCGAGGTCTGCTACGAGGTGTTCAGTCCCGCCGGCGGCGAGCCGCAGGAGCTCTACGCCCGCGCCTCAGCCGTGGTGGTGCTCGTCGACACCGCCAGCGGCCGGCCCACACGGCTTCCGGCGGCCGTGCGCGACGCCTGGGCGCCGTACGTCGAGGAGCCGATCGCCTTCGGCCGCCGCTGACCGCATCCGCGACGACCCGCGCGGCCTCAGGATGCGGGAGACTGGAAGACGGCCATCTCGCCGACCAGGGAGCCTCATGACCATCAGCACCGCCGACGCCTTCGCGCGCGAGCGATACCCGTACCTTCGCGCGCACGCGGACCGCGTCTACCTCGACTCCGCGGCGACGTCCCAGCGACCGGACGCCGTGCTCGAGGCCGAGGACGCCTTCGCGCGCACCGAGTACGCGGCCGTGCACCGCGGCTCCAGCATGGCGACGGGTGAGGCGACCTGGGCGTTCGAGGGCGCGCGCGAGAGGATCGCGAGGTTCGTCGGCGCGGGGGAGCGCGAGATCGTCTTCACCGAGAACGCCACCGACGCGCTGAACGTGGTCGCCCTCGGCCTGTCGGACGCGTCCGCCGGGCTCGGCGCGCCCGAGCTGGCCCTGAAGCCCGGCGACGAGATCGTCGTGACCACGGCCGAGCACCACGCCAACCTCATCCCGTGGCAGCGCCTCGCGCGCCGCACGGGCGCGATCCTGCGCGCGGTGCCGGTCGACGAGCACGGCGTCTGGTCGGTCGACGACCTCGCGGCCCTCGTGTCGGATCGCACGCGGATCGTCGCCTTCGCGCACGTCTCGAACGTGACCGGCCACATCGCCCCGGTCGCCGACGTCGTGGAGATCGCCCGTTCGGCGGGTGCCCTGACCGTCCTCGACGCGTGCCAGTCCGCGCCGCACCTCCCGCTTGACCTCGGCGCCCTCGGGGTCGACTTCGCCGCCTTCTCGGCCCACAAGATGCTCGGCCCGACCGGCGTCGGCGCCCTGTACGGACGCGCCGAGCTGCTCGA
This sequence comes from Microbacterium sp. MEC084, assembly GCF_004514465.2. NCBI lineage: Bacteria > Bacillati > Actinomycetota > Actinomycetes > Micrococcales > Microbacteriaceae > Microbacterium > Microbacterium sp. MEC084. Next base: position 29,643 of record NZ_MYFP02000006.1, read on the forward strand.
CGCGCTGCCCCCGGCGCGGACCGGCGGGTCCACGATCACCACCGTGACGCTCGACGACGCCGAGTTCCTGCCGTCGCCGCAGCGCTTCGAGGCCGGCACGCAGCCGGTCACGCAGGCCGTCGGCTTCGGCGCGGCCGCCGAGCACCTCTCCGGCATCGGCATGGACCGCGTCCGCGCGCACGAGGCCGAGATGGCCGGCCTGCTCGTCGACGCCGTCCTCGCCGTGCCGGGCGTGCGGCTCGTGGGCCCGCAGGCGGGCGCCGAGCGCGCCGGCCTGGTGAGCTTCGTCGTCGACGGCGTGCACGCGCACGACGTCGGCCAGTTCCTGGACGATCGGGGGATCACCGTGCGCACCGGACATCACTGCGCGCAGCCGCTGCATCGCGCGCTGGGCGTCGCCGCGACCACGCGGGCGAGCGCCTACGTGTACACGACCGCCGACGACGTGGCCAGCTTTGGCGCGGCCCTCGCCGAGGTGCGCGGATTCTTCGGAGCGGACCGATGAGCGCCGAGCTCGAGAGCCTGTACCGCGAACTGATCCTGGATCACTCCCGCAACCCGGTCGGCAAGGGCGACCCGTCCACGACCGCGCACACGCACCACGAGCTCAACCCGTCCTGCGGGGACGAGATCACGATGGGCGTCACGCTCGACGCCGACGGGCGGATCTCGGAGCTCGTGTGGGAGGGGCAGGGCTGCAGCATCTCGATGGCGTCCGCGTCGGTCATGGCCGACATGCTCGCGGGCGCGCCCAAGGCGGATGCACTCGAGCGCATCGAGGAGTTCCGCACCATGCTGCGCTCCCGTGGCGCCGGCGAGCCGCCGGAGTCGCTCGAGGACGCGGCGGCGTTCCAGGGCGTCGCGAAGTACGTGATGCGCATCAAGTGCGCGATGCTCGGCTGGGTCGCGCTCGAGGCCTGCCTGAACCAGGCGTGAGGTCCCGCGGCTGATCAGCCGCGCTCGGGCACGCGCAGCATGATCTCCTGCGCCACCGTGGCGAGCAGCTCGCCGTCGCGGGCGTACAGGCGTCCCTGCGTGAGTCCGCGCCCGCCGCGCGCGCTCGGCGACTCCTGCACGTAGAGCATCCACTCGTCGGCGCGCCCGAAGCGGTGCCACCAGATCGCGTGGTCGAGGCTCGCGGTCTTGATGCCCGGCGTCGCCCAGGACAGCCCGTGCGCGCGGAGCACGGACTCCTGGATCGTGAAGTCCGTGAGATACGCGAGCGCCGCGCGGTGCAGCAGCGGGTCGTCCCCGATCGGCCGCCGCAGGCGCGTCCACACCGCCTGCCGGGGCGCGCGCTCCGCGGCCTCGAGGTAGATGTCGCCCTCGACGTGGCGCACCTCGATCGGGTTCGCCCGGATGATGAGGGCGGCCTCCGGACGCCCGCGCACGACGTCGGACGGACCCGGCAGATCCTCGGGCCCGGGCACGTCGGGCATCGGCAGCTGGTGCTCGAGGCCGGGGTCTTCATCCTGGAACGAGGCGATGCCCGAGAAGATCGGCTCGCCGTCCTGGAACGCCTGGATGCGGCGCCGCGAGAACGATCGGCCGTCGTGGATCCGGTCCACGGCGAACGTGAGCGGCTTGCGCACGTCGCCGGGGCGCAGGAAGTAGCCGTGGAACGAATGGGGAGCGCGATCGTCGGGGAGCGTCCGCCCCGCCGCGACGACGCACTGGCCCAGCACCTGGCCGCCGAAGACCCGTCCGCCGGGCATCGGGTGGGACGAGCCCGTGAAGATGTCCTCGCTCGTGCGGGCGCCGGTCTCGCCGAGCGAGAGGACGCGGAGGAGCACGTCGATCGGGTCGGCAGCGGGGGCATCCGGTCGGGTGGCGTCTGTCACCTGCTCAGTCTAGGTTTCGGACGCCTAGGCTTGATCCAGTGACCGCACGCCTCGTCCTCGCAGACGCCCCCACCGCCCAGGATGCCCTGACCTTCGCGCGCCGCGCAGCGAGGGCCGGCGACGAGGGCGTGCGGCTGCAGGCGGCGGGCGGCGTGCTCGCCATGTCGACGGCCGCGCTCGCGCCCCGAGGGCTTCTGGACCGCACCCCGACCGTGATCGGGATGCGCGTCGTCGCGGCCGACCCCGAGCTCCAGTGCGACCTGGTGGTGTCGGAGCTCTCCGAGACCGACGACGCCGCCGCGCTGGGCCTGCCGGAGACCGCGCTGGCGCCCGCCTGGGCCGGCATCGCGCCGCCGCGCGCCGGCTGGGAGCCGGTCGGCACGATCGCCGCCGCCACGCTCGCGTCCCGCGCGCAGTGGGGGATCGCCGCGGTCGCGGAGCGGGTGCCGACCGACGCCGGCGAGGACGTGGTCCGCGCCATCCGGGGAGACGTCTGGGGCGCCCCCGACGAGGCGCTGCTCGGCCTGCCGCTCGGCGTCGCGTTCGCCGCGTTCTCGCTCGGCTTCATCGGGGGCGAGGAGGACGCGCGCGTGACGTCGTCGGGCCGATGGACGCGCGTGACGCTGCACCGCGGCCATATCCTCACCCGCGGCCCGGCCGCCACGGGTCTCACCCCCGTGCGCCGCACCGGGAGTTCGCTCTAGCCCGGGCGGCGGCTTCAGGCGTTTCGACTCCGCTCCTTCGTGGCTCCGCTCAACGACCGGAGGGAGGTGTGGGCTCGAACGTGTTGACCATGGCCTGGGCGGCGCGCTCGAGGTAGTCCCAGAGCGTGGCCTCGTGCAGCGGCGACAGGCCGAGCTCGTCGACCGCCTTGCGCATGTGCTTCAGCCAGCGGTCGCGCGCGTCGGGGTTCACGTGGAAGGGCATGTGCCGCATGCGCAGGCGCGGGTGGCCGCGGTTCTCGCTGTACGTCGTCGGGCCGCCCCAGTACTGCTCGAGGAACAGGGTGAGACGCTCCTTGGCTGGGCCCAGGTCCTCCTCGGGGTACATGGGTTTGAGGACCGGGTCCTCCGCGACGCCGCGGTAGAACACGTCCACCAGCTTCACGAACGTCTCGTGGCCGCCCACCGCCTCGTAGAACGTGGTCGACGGGTGCTCGCCGTGGCCCTCGGGCCGGATTCCCATCGTCACAGCGCGGTGTCCTTTCCGTGCGGGTGCGGGCCGTCGCCGTCGGGCGCGAGCTCGGGGGCGTCGGAGGAGGGCGCCGTGTCGTCGACCGGGGCGTCGGCCCCGGCGTCCTCGGCGGCCGGCTTCGTGACAGGTCCCGCGCCGTTCCTGCCCCGGGGCCGCCACGACGGGCGCTCCGGCAGCGGCTGGGGCTCGGTGCGGGGCGGGTTCGCGCCGCGCACGCGCAGCGCGCCGTCGGCGCCCTCGAGCGTGACGGTCGTGAGGGACGGCAGCTCCAGTCCCAGGGCGTGAACGGCGTCGCGCAGGCGCATCCGGAGCTCGCGCGCGACGTCGTCCTTCGCGCTGGGCTTGGCCCGCAGCACGAGCCGGATGCTGAGCGTGTCCCCGTCGACGGACTCGAGCCCCCACACCTCGGGGTGGTCGACGATGCGGGAGCGCCAGCGCGCGTCCTTCGCGAGCTCCTCCGCGGTGGCGAGCAGCGCGTGCTCGACCTCGTCGATGTCGACGTCGGCGGGCAGGCCCAGGTCGATCACGACGCGCGACCAGCCCTGCGACATGTTGCCGATGCGCGTGACCTCGCCGTTGCGGACGTACCAGAGGGTGCCGTTCACGTCGCGCACGTGGGTGATCCGGACGCTGACGAACTCGACGACGCCGGTCGCGAGCCCGAGGTCGACGACGTCGCCGATGCCGACCTGGTCCTCGGCGACGATCAGGATGCCGTTCAGCACGTCCTTGACGATGTTCTGCGCGCCGAAGCCGAGGCCCGCGCCGATCGCCGCGCTGATGAGCGCGAACGAGCCGAGCAGGTTCGGATCGATCGCCTTCACGATCAGGATCAGCGCGATGATGACGATCGTCGTGTTGACGATGTTGTGCAGGATGGAGCCGAGCGTGCGGGTGCGCTGCACCAGCCGCACGGAGGCGAGCGGGGAGCGCTCCAGGGCACGCGTGTCGTCGACCTTGGCGCGGCTCTTGGCGCCGCGGACGATGCGGTCGACCACGCGCCGGATCAGCGAGCGCAGGAGCCACGCGATCAGCGCGCACACCAGGATGATGGCCGCGATGTGGACGAGCTTCCAGCCGATCTCGATCAGCAGCGCGAGCGCCTGCTCGGAGAAGGGCTTGACGTCTTCGGCGGTGTCGGTGGAGATCGTGGGAGTCATCCCCTCCAGCGTATGCGGCGAGCCCCGGCGCCCGCTGTGCGCGGTGCCGGGGCTCGCCGGGAGATCGAGGCGGGTCAGACGACCATCACTCGGCGTCGCGCGCCTGGGCGGCCAGCGCGCGCTCGACGCCCGCGAGGTTCTCGAGCACGATGCGGCGCAGCGCCGCGGGGGCCTCGGGGTTCTCGGCGAGCCAGGCGCGCGTCGCGGTCAGGAGCTCGGCGTCGGCGAGCGGCGCCGGGTAGAGCAGCTCGCACAGGTACTCGGCGATCTTGTACGAGCGCGACTCCCAGATGGGCAGCAGCATGTCGAAGTAGCGCGTCGTGTACTCCGGCAGCAGGTGCCGCGACGCCGGGTGCACGAAGCCGACCGACGCGGCGCGCACGAGCGTGTTCGGCAGCGTGTCCTGCTCGACCAGCGACGCCCACGCCGCGGCCTTGGCCTCGGGGGTGGGGATCGCGGCGCGCGCCTGCGCGGCGAATTCGCCGCCCTTCGCCGTGTTGTCGGCGGCCAGGGCCTCGTCGATCGCGGCGTCGTCGGCGATGCCGCCGGCCGCGAGGGAGACCAGCAGCTGCCACGACAGGTCGGTGTCGATCGCGAGGCCGTCGAGCGCGATCTCGCCCGAGCGGAGCTGCCGGACGGTCTCCCACTGCGCCGGGGTGGACGCGGCGGAGGCGAAGGCCGTCACGAACTGGAGCTGCGCGTCGCTGCCGGCCTCCGCGGCCTGCGCCAGCCGCCACAGTCCCTCGGCGACCTTCGCGCGCGCCGCCTCGCGGCCCTCGGGCGCGACGTACGCGTTCGCGGCGAGCTGCAGCTGCGCGAGCGTGGTGCGGATCGTGGTCGACTCGGTCTCGCGGCCGATGTTGCGCAGCACGAGGTCGATGTAGTCGGCCGCTGCGGACTCGGCGTCCCGGGTCTGGTCCCACGCGGCGCCCCACACGAGCGACCGGGCCAGCGGGTCGGCGATGTCGGCCAGGTGGTCGATCGCCGTCACCAGGGAGCGGTCGTCCAGGCGGATCTTGGCGTAGGCCAGGTCCTCGTCGTTGAGCAGGACGAGCGCCGGGCGGCGGGCGCCCTTGAGCTGGGGCACCTCCGTGAGGTCCCCGTCCACATCGAGCTCGACGTGGTGGGTGCGCGTGAGCGCGCCGTCGACGAGGTCGTAGAACCCGATGCCCAGGCGGTGCGGGCGGATGGTCGGGTAGTCCGCCGGGGCGGTCTGCGTGATCGCGAAGCGCGAGATCGTGCCGTCGGCCGCCTCGTCGATCACGGGCGACAGCGTGTTGACACCGGCGGTCTCGAGCCACTTCGCGGACCATCCGGACAGGTCGCGCCCGCTGGTCCGCTCCAGCTCGACGAGCAGGTCGCTCAGCTCGGTGTTGCCGAAGGCGTGCTTGGCGAAGTAGGCGCCGACGCCCGAGAAGAACGCGTCGATCCCGACCCAGGCGGCCAGCTGCTTCAGCACCGATCCGCCCTTGGCGTACGTGATGCCGTCGAAGTTGACCTGGACGTCCTCGAGGTCGTTGATCTCCGCGACGACGGGGTGCGTGGACGGGAGCTGGTCCTGGCGGTAGGCCCAGGTCTTCTCCATGGCGTTGAACGTCGTCCAGGCCTCGGTCCACTCGGTCGCCTCGGCGGTGGCGATGGTCGAGGCCCACTCGGCGAACGACTCGTTGAGCCACAGGTCGTTCCACCACTTCATGGTGACCAGGTCGCCGAACCACATGTGCGCGAGCTCGTGCAGGATCGTCACGACGCGCCGCTCCTTGACGGCGTCGGTGACCTTGCTGCGGAAGACGTACGTCTCCGTGAACGTCACGGCGCCCGCGTTCTCCATCGCACCGGCGTTGAACTCGGGCACGAAGAGCTGGTCGTACTTCTCGAACGGGTACGGGTAGCCGAACTTCTCCTCGTAGTAGGCGAAGCCCTGGCGCGTCTTCTCGAAGATGTAGTCGGCGTCGACGTGCTGCCAGAGGCTCTTGCGCGCGAAGATGCCGAGGGGGATGACCCGGCCCTCCGAGTTGGTGAGCTCCGAGCGGGTCTCCTCGTACGGCCCCGCCACGAGCGCCGTGATGTAGGACGAGATGCGCTGCGTGGGCGCGAAGCCCCACGTGGCGTTCTGGCCGTCGTCGTGGGGGATCGGCTCGGGCGTCGGAGCGTTGGAGACGACCTTCCATCCGGCGGGGGCCGTGACGGTGAACTGGAACGTCGCCTTGAGATCGGGCTGCTCGAACACCGCGAACATCCGGCGCGAGTCCGGCACCTCGAACTGCGAGTACAGGTACACCTCGTCGTCGACGGGGTCGACGAACCGGTGGAGGCCCTCGCCCGTGTTCGTGTAGAGGCAGTCCGCGTCCACCACCAGCTCGTTCTCCTCCTCGAGCTGGTCGAGCTGGATGCGGGAGTCGTGGAAGACGGCGGCGGGGTCGAGCTCGCGGCCGTTCAGCGTGATCTCGCGCACCTCGCGCGCGATCAGGTCGATGAAGGTGGACGCTCCGGGGGTCGCCGCGAATCGCACGACGCTGCGCGATCCGAAGATCTCCGCGCCCTTCGTGAGGTCGAGCGAGACCTCGTAGGAGCGCGTGTCGACGACGGCACGGCGCTCATGCGCTTCGATGCGGGTGAGGTTCTCTCCAGGCACTGATGAGCTCCCGTGGGATCTGGGTCGGGGGGTGCGGCCGCCCGTGGTGCAGGCGGCAACTGGTCAAGCCTACGTCGTCGGGCCCCTGCGCTCACGGAAGCCGGATGCGCCGCGTCCCCGGACTTCTACAGAGGTGAGAAAATGGAGCACGTGAACGAGCAGCGCGACGAGACCCAGACCACCGCAGCGACCCTCGAGCAGCGAGGCCCGCTGTTCGCCTCGGCGGCTGCATCGTCGGGGGAGCCGTTCATCGAGACGCCGGTCGCGTACGACGCGATCCTTCTCGCGAGCTTCGGCGGTCCCGAGGGGCAGGATGACGTCATCCCGTTCCTGCGCAACGTCACGCGGGGCCGCGGCATCCCGGACGAGCGGCTCGAGGTCGTCGCCACGCACTACCGTCATTTCGGCGGGGTCAGCCCGATCAACGCGCAGAACCGAGCGTTGAAGGCGGCCCTCGAGGCCGAGATCGCGCGTCGCGGGCTCGACCTCCCGGTGTACTGGGGCAACCGGAACTGGGCGCCGTTCCTCGACGAGGCCGTGACGGCCGCGGACGCCGCGGGCGATCGCCGCCTCCTGGCGATCGCCACCAGCGCCTACAGCTCGTTCTCGAGCTGCCGCCAGTACCGCGAGGACTTCGCGCGCGTCCTGACCGAGACGGGACTGGGCGATCGCGTCACGATCGACAAGGTCCGTCAGTTCTTCGATCACCCGGGATTCGTTCAGCCGTTCGTCGACGGCGTCGAGGCGGCCGTGCGTGGGTTCCTCGCCGACGGCGTGGCCCCCGAGCGCATCACCGTGCTGTTCTCGACCCACAGCGTGCCGATGCAGGACGCGGAGCGTTCCGGCCCGCGCGACGTCGACTGGGGCGAGGGCGGCGCCTACGCTGCCCAGCACTTGGCCGTCGCGGAGGCGGTCATGGCCGACATCGCGCAGCGTCTGCCGGAGGCCGCCGACGTGCCGTGGAAGCTCGTCTACCAGTCCCGCTCCGGCCCCGCCTCGCAGCCGTGGCTCGAGCCGGACATCAACGACGTGATCGCTGAGCTGCCTGACGCGGGAGCCGAAGCCGTGGCCATCGTGCCGCTGGGGTTCGTGAGCGATCACATGGAGGTCATGTGGGACCTGGACAACGAGGCGATGCAGTCCGCGGCGGATGCGGGCATCCGCGCGGTGCGGACGCCGACGCCCGGGGTCGACCCCGCATACGTGTCAGGGCTGGTCGACCTCGTGGAGGAGCGTCTGCGGGGCACACCCGTCTCCGAGCGCCCGCACCGGACCGCGCTGGGGCCGTGGTTCGACGTCTGCCGTCCAGGCTGCTGTGAGAACGTCCGCGCCGGATTCAAGCCCGCGGCCGCGGGCATCCTGCCCTGATTCGAGTCAATAGGATCGTCCCCATGCGCATCCACATCGCGACCGACCACGCCGGCCTCGAGTTCTCGACCCAGCTGCAGCACCACCTCGCCTCCCAGGGGCACGAGGTCGTCGACCACGGGCCGATCGAGTACGACCCGGTCGACGACTACCCGGCGTTCTGCATCCGCGCGGCCCAGGCGGTCGTGAGCGACCAGGCGGCGGGCGTCCCCGCGCTCGGCATCGTGTTCGGCGGCTCCGGGAACGGCGAGCAGATCGCCGCGAACAAAGTCGCGGGAGTGCGCGCGGCGCTCGTGTGGAGCATCGCGACGGCCGAGCTCGCCCGCGAGCACAACGACGCCAACGTGATCGCGATCGGCGCGCGGCAGCACTCGTTCGACGACGTGGTGCGCTTCATCGACCGCTTCATCGAGACGCCGTTCTCGAACGACGAGCGTCACGTGCGCCGCATCGCGCAGATCGCCGCGTACGAGACGGACGGGACGCTCGAGCCCGACCCGCGCGCGGCCTGATGCCCGAGGGCCATTCTGTCCATCGCATCGCGCGGCAGTTCGCACGCAATTTCGTCGGCCGGCCCGTCACGGCATCCAGCCCGCAGGGACGCTTCGCCGCGGGCGCGGCCGAGCTCGACGGGCGCGTGCCGACGCAGGCGCGCGCGGTCGGCAAGCAGATGTTCCTCGAGTTCGACGGCGACGTCTGGCTGCGCGTGCACCTCGGGCTCTACGGGGCGTGGGACTTCGCGGGCGAGATCCTCGTCGACCCGACGATCGCGGCGGCCAACGGCCGGATGGGCCAGACCAACCAGCGCGGCACGGACCTCGCCGCACCCGACGACGCGCCCGTCTTCGACGACGCGGGGGAGAACTCGCTCGCGTCGATCGGCGCCCCTCGCCGCACCCGCGTGCACGTGCGGATGTCGGAGCAGACGAAGGGGCTCGACGAGGCCGACGGCCTCGAGGCGCCCGACGCCGAGTGGCCGCCGCCCGTCGTGGGCCAGGTCCGGCTCCGCCTGATGACCGACGTCACGTGCGCCGATCTGCGCGGGCCGACCGCGTGCGTGGTCGAGACCCCGGAGCAGGTCGACGCCGTGATCGCGCGCCTCGGACCGGATCCGCTCGTGGGCGACCCGGTCGAGAACGAGGAGCGGTTCGTGCGCGCCGTGCGGCGGCGGAACGTCGCGATCGGTCAGCTGCTCATGGACCAGGCCGTCGTCAGCGGCATCGGGAACGTGTACCGGGCCGAGATGCTCTTCCGCGCGAACCTCGATCCGCACACCCCGGGCAGGGCGATCCCCGAGGAGGTCGTGCGCGGGCTGTGGCGCGACTGGGCGGGCCTGCTGCGGATCGGCGTCGAGACCGGGCAGATGATGACGATGGACGGCCTCGAGGGGGACGCCTGGCGGCGCGCCATGGCCCACCGCGACGACCGCCACTGGGTGTACCACCGCGCGGGGCTGCCGTGCCGGGTGTGCGGCACCGAGATCGTGCTCGAGGAGATGCAGGCCCGCAAGCTGTACTGGTGCCCGCGCTGCCAGCGCTGAGCGCCGCCGTACGATCGGTCTCATGCGCCAGAACCCGAGCTTCGCGTTCACCGATGTGGGCGAGCTGAGACGGCTGATCGACCGGAACCCGTGGGTGACGCTCGTCAGCGACACGGATGAGGGCCTCGTGGCCTCCCACTACGCCGTGCTCCTGGACGACGCGCGCGACGACCTCACGATCGTGGGGCACGTCGGCCGGCCCGACGATGCGATCCACGGGCTCGGGGAGCGGGAGCTGCTCGTGGTCGTCCAGGGGCCGCACGGCTACATCTCGCCCGGCTGGTACGGCGACGGCCCGGCGGTCCCCACCTGGAACTTCGTCTCGGCGCATCTCGCCGGCGTCCCCGAGATCCTGAGCACCGAGGAGAACCTCGCGGTGCTCGACCGGCTCGTCGCTCGTTTCGAGTCACGCCGCGACGACCCGCGGCTGATGTGGGAGCGTCCGAACGACCGCGACTTCGTCGAGCGGCTCGAGCGCGGCACCGTCGGCTTCCGCCTGACGCCGACGCGCGTGACCGCCAAGCGCAAGCTCAGCCAGAACCGGCCCGACGAGGTCGTGGAGACGATCATCGGCGAGCTGGCGGGCGACGGCCCGTTCCGCAACCCTGCGCTGGCCGAGGAGATGCGCCGGAGCCAGGACGCGCGCGCGGCCGCGAGGGCCCGCGCCGAGGAGGAAGCCCGATGACGGCGGCGCGTGGCGCCCGCGTGGACGTGATCTCGGATGTCCGGATCGCAGGCGAGGGCCGCGAGCTGCTTCCCCTCGCGGCGATCGATCCCGGCGCCCGGTACGACGTGCACCTCGCCCACGGGATCATCGCCGACATCGCGCCCGCGGGCGCCCTGCCCCGGCGCGGCACGGTGCTCGACGCGGACGGCGCGTGGCTGATCCCGGGGCTGTGGGACCACCACGTGCACGTGCTGCAGTGGGCGCTCGGCCTCGAGCGGGTCTCGGTGAAGGACGCCGCGTCGCCCGCCGAGGCCGCGCGGCTCGCGGCAGCCGCGCCGGTGCGCTCCGACGGGCGCCGGATCGCGGTCGAGATGCGCGACGCGCTGTGGCCCGAGCCGCCGTCGACCGCGGCGCTCGACGCCGTCACGGGCGACGTGCCGACCTACCTGCTCAACCTCGACCTGCACTCGGTGTGGATGAACTCGGCCGCGCTGCGGCGCGAGGGGATCGCGTCGGACGGCGTGGGCGTCGTGCGCGAGGAGGCGGCGTTCGCGATCGCCCGGGTGCTGAACGACGTGCCGGTCGCCGACGGGGACGCGGCCGTGGCGCGCGCGGCGCAGGCGGCGGCCGGGCGCGGCCTGGTCGGGCTCGTAGACCTCGACATGACGTGGAACGAGGACCCGTGGCGTCGCCGGCTGGCCGGCGGGTTCGACGCGCTGCGCGTCGACTTCGGCATCTACCCGCAGCACCTCGACCGCGCGGTCTCCCTGGGCCTGCGTTCCGGGGATCCCCTCGACGCGTCCGAGCTGGTGCGGGTCGGCCCTCTGAAGGTCATCACGGACGGGTCGCTCGGCACGCGCACGGCGGCGTGCTCGCACGGCTATGCCGACGACCCCGCCAACCACGGCGTGCTCACGGTCGGAGACGACGAGCTCGTGGAGCTCATGACCGCCGCGACCGCGGCCGGGATCGGATGCGCGATCCACGCGATCGGGGATGTCGCCAACACGCGCGCGCTCGACGCCTTCGGCGCGACGGGGGCCGTCGGCCGGATCGAGCATGCGCAGCTCGTGCGCCATGCCGACCTGGCGCGGTTCGCGCGTCTCGACGTGGGCGCGAGCATCCAGCCGGCCCACGCAGTCGACGACCGCGACCTCGCCGACGAGCTGTGGCCGGGGCAGACCGCCTTGGCGTATCCGATGCGGTCCCTGCGCGATGCGGGCGCGAACCTGCTGCTGGGCTCGGACGCGCCGGTCGCGCCGCTCGACCCGTGGGCGTCGATGGCGGCCGCGGTGTTCCGGACCCGTGACGGCCGGGCGCCGTGGCGCCCGGAGGAGCGTCTCGATCCGGCGACGGCCCTGGCCGGCTCGACATACGGCGGCTCGCTGGCGGGCGCGCGCATCGAGCCGGGCGCTCTTGCGGATCTCGCGGTCGTCGCCCACGACCCGCTGACGGCTTCGGAGCCGGACCTGAGGACCATGCCGGTGCACGCCACGATGATCGCGGGGCGCCTCACCCACCTCGCCTGAGGGCGGCGAGCACACGACGAAGGCCCCGGACGCGTCCGGGGCCTTCGTCGTGGAGGCGGCTTACTCGGCGATGTGGGCGACGAGGAACCAGCGGTCCTTCTCGAGGCCCGCCTTGATGCCGATCGCGATGTCCTGGCTGGTGAGGTCGATCTCGTCCAGGCCGTCGATGGCGGCCTGGAGGTCGGCGATCACCTTGTCGATGTCCGCGACGACCGCGCGGATGACGTCGCCCGACTGCGCGAAGCCGGCGGACACCGCCGTGCCCGCGCCCTTCTGGGCGACGGCCTCGAGTCGTGCGTCGATCGGGAGGCCGAGCGCGACGATCCGCTCCGCGGCCTCGTCCGCCCAGGCGCCGGCGTGCTCGACGAGGGTGTCGAGGAACTCGTGCACGCCGATGAAGTTCGCGCCGCGCACGTGCCAGTGCGCCTGCTTGCCGTTGACCGTCAGGGCCTGCAGGCCGAGGACGACGGGGGAGAGGAACTGCGAGGCGCCCGCGGCGACGGTCGGGTCGGCGGCAGTGGTCGAGATGGTCTGGTTCTTGCTCATGACGTTCCTCCGGTTGATGGCTCAGGTGCCTTCTACGTAGCTCCAACGCTACTCACGCCACGGCATTCCGCAAGCAAGTGAAGGCTGGGCTAATTACCGCTTCACCGGGGGAAAGCAAGGCTATCCATACCTCGGGTGGGCGCACGTCGCGCTTGCCGCCCCCGGATGGATGCCCCGCCTCGCTCAGGCGGGGACGATGTGCGCATCCGGGCCGGGGAACACCAGGCCCTCGTGTCCGTCCGCCCACCGCACCAGGTACGGCGGCTCCCCGTCGGCGCCGCGCACCTCGAGCACCACGGCCTCACGGCGGTGCTGCTCGGCGGTGTGGCCCTCGACCACCAGTCGATCTCCGCTCTTCGCGCCCATGTGCGACCTCCCGTCCTCTTCGAATGGGCCTGTCTCCACGATGCTCCGAAGGGCCGGTCCAGGCAAGGGCCCGGAGGCGCTCGGGCGCACGAGGGCCTAGCATCGGCCTCATGCCGGTCTCGACGCTCGCCTCGATCCTCCCGCTCGACGACGACGTGCCCGCCCTGCACCCCGACGCGTTCGTGGCGGACGGGGCGCGCATCGTCGGCGCGGTCGCGCTGGGCGACCGGGCGAGCGTCTGGTACAACGCCGTGGTGCGCGGGGACGTGGAGTCGATCACGATCGGGGCCGGGAGCAACCTGCAGGACAACGTCTCGGTGCACGTGGATGCCGCGAATCCGGTGGAGATCGGCGAGCATGTGTCGGTCGGGCACAACGCGGTCGTCCACGGCTGCACGATCGGCGACGGCTCGCTCATCGGCATGGGCAGCGTCGTGCTCTCGGGCGCGGTGATCGGCGCCGGAAGCCTGGTCGCGGCGGGCGCGGTGGTGCTCGAGGGCACGGAGATCCCGCCGCGGTCCCTGGTCGCGGGCGTGCCTGCGAGGGTGCGCCGGGAGCTCACGGACGAGGAGGTCTCGTCCCTGCGCGCCAACGCGGAGCGCTACGTCGCCCACGCCGAGCGGCACGGCTCGGCGCTGAGGGGGAGCTGAGCGGTCTCAGCCCGCGACGAGGTCGTGCGCGAGATGCGCGGCCTCGGCCCGGTTCGACGCGCCCAGCTTGCGCAGGATCGCCGACACGTGGACGCTCGCGGTCTTGCCGCTGATGAACAGCCGCTCGCCGATCTGACGGTTGCTCAGCCCGGCGGACACGAGCTCCAGCACCTGACGCTCGCGCTCGGTGAGGCCGTCGGCGGGAGTGCGTGAGCCGTCGCGGAGCAGGCCGCTGGAGCGTCCGAAGCCGAGGGCCGCGTCGCGCACCGCCAGCACGCCGAGCGCCTCGGCCTCGTCGACGGCGTGCTGGAGCGTCTCGCGCGCCGCGGCACGGTCGGCGTCGGCGAAGCGCGCCTGGGCGAGCCGCAGCCGGCTGTACGGGCGCACGAGGACGGGCAGCCGCTCGTCCGCGGCCGCCGTCGCGGCGGCGTCCCAGGCTGCGGCCGTCTGAGCGAGCTCGGCCTCGATGAGAGGGCGCCAGGCCGCGTGGGTGGGCCACCACGCGAACCGGTCGAGGATCGCCCGCAGGGCGGCCGGGGCACCATCCGCCGCATCGGCGTCGACCGTGCCCTCGCCCGCGCGCGCGATGACCCGGGCGACGCTCCAGCCGAAGGGCGGCACGTGCCCCGGATGAAGGCGCTCGGGATCCGCGGCGAGCAGCGCCTGCGCGTGGCGCCAGGCCGCGGCCACGTCGTCGGTCGCGAGCGCGACCTCGGCCGACACGTGGCTCACGGTCAGCCTCGACTGCAGCTCGAAGGCTCCCGTGGACGCGAACATCGCGAGCGACCGCTGCAGGGTCTCGTGCGCGCCCTCGGCGTCGCCCCGCCACAGCTGCAGCCAGGCCTTCCCGCGTGCCAGATACGAGCGCGAGGTCGACGGCGGGGCGACCTGAAGGGACCGGTCCAGCAGCTCCGCTGCCTCGTCCCAGCGGCCGAGCGCCATGAGCGGGTCCACCGCGTTCGAGGCGAGCACCATGCCCGATGTGCGGTCCGCGCCGAGCCTGCGCGCGGCGACCATCCCCTCGCGCGCGATGTCCAGCGCCCGCGGGAACTCGCCCAGGTGGAACGCGAGATCGGACGCGTTGACCCAGTACCGCAGCAGCGCCGTGCCGTCCTCGCCCGCGAGCTCGCGCGCCCGCTCCAGACCCGTGATCGACTCCTGTACGCGCCCCAGATGACCGTGGCACAGCGCGGCGATGTTGACGCCCACGGACTCGAGCCGCCGTGCTCCCGCCGCATGCGCGAGCGCCGCGCCCTCGGTCGCGAGGGTGAGCGCATCCTCGTCGTCGCCGTTCAGCATCAGCCGGCCGGCGAGCGAGATCATGACGTCCGCGCGCATGGTCTCGATGCCGGGCTGCGAGGCCAGCCCGTCGAGCGTCGCGAGCGCCGCGCGATACGCCTCGACGGCCCCGGGCCTGGCGATCTGCGCGAGACCGCGACCCTGGTTGTTCAGCAGCCGCGCGTGATCCAGCGTGCCCGGTGGGCATTCCGCGAGAGCGGACCTCAGCACCGCGAGCGAACGCTCCACGTCGCCGGCGTTGCGCAGATACGTCGCCGTGCGCCCCATGAGCTCGAGGCGGGACATGCCGCCGGTCGCCTCCGGATCGTCGACCACGTCCCACAGCGAGAGCGCGCGCTCGGCGTGCTGCGCCGCCGACGCGTAGCCCATCGCGGTGCGCGCCTCGCGCATCGCGCGCAGCCAGGCGGGGAACGCGCGGCGCGCGTCGCGGGCGCCGGACCAGTGGTGGGCGACGGACGCGGCGACCGGCCGCCCGCGACCGGCGCAGGCCTCGTACTCGAGCGCGTAGCGCTCGTGCAGCCGCTCCCGCTCGCCGGGCAGGACGTCGTCGAGGATCGCCTCCCGCACGAGGGCGTGCCGGAAGCAGTAGCCGGTCTCGGTCGCGAGGATCACGCCGGACGCCACCGCCTCGCGGATCGCGGGTTCGATGTCGTCGGGCTCCGCTCGGAGCACGGCGGCCAGGAGGTCGTGGTCCACCTCGACGCCCCCGACGGCGAGGTGGCGCGCGATCCGCTGGGCCTCTTCGGACAGGCGCTCGTAGCGCACGAGCAGGAGCTCGCGAAGGCCCTCCGGGAGCTGGGGCGCGCCGTCGCGGCACCCGTCGAGGTCGACCAGCTCCTCGATGTAGAAGGGGACCCCGTCGGTGCGCTCGAGGAGCGCGTCGACCTCGGCCTCGGCGGGCGGGGCGCCCGTCAGGGCCTGCATGAGGAGCCGTGTGCCGCGGCGGTCCAGCCGCGCCAGCTCGACGCGCCTCGCGCGCCGGTCGCGGGCGAGCTCGGCGAGGAACGGCCGCGCGACGTGCCCGCGGCCGATCTCATCGGAGCGGAACGTGACGACCAGGAGGACGCGGGCGTGCGCGAGCGCCCTCGTGAGGAAGCGCAGCACGGCGAGGCTCGCCGGATCGACCCAGTGCAGGTCCTCGATCACGAGCACGACCGGCGCATCCGCGGCCGCGGCCTCGAGCAGCAGCGCGATCGCCTCGTGCAGTCCTCCGCCCGCGGCCGGCGCGCCGGGGTCGCCCAGCTGCGGGAACAGGCCCTGCAGCGCACGATGACCGCCCGCTCCGACGACCGCGCGCAGCTCGTCGCCGTAGTCGATCGCGAGCGGCCGAAGCGCACCCGCGATCGAGGTGTAGGCCTCGCCGGCGCCGCCGAGGTCGACGCAACGCCCCACGAGCACGCGCGCCTCGCGGGCGTGGCGCTCGAGGAACTCGGTCACGAGGCGGGTCTTGCCGATGCCGGCCTCGCCGCCCACGACGACCGTGCGCGGCTCGCCCGCGGCGACCTCCGAGAGGGCGGCCGCCAGCTCCGCGAGCTCGGTGTCGCGCGCGACGAGATCGACTGTGTGCGGTCTCACCTCTTCATGGTCGCACCGGCCGCCGACATCGGCGCCGGCCGCGGCGACGAGATCAGGCACCGAGCCGCGGCAGCAGCCGGTGGAGCGCCCGCCGGGGCCGCGCGCCGGAAGCCGGACGCTCCTCCCGCCGCTCCTCGAGCGCGCGCAGGCGCGCGATCCGGAGCTCGGCGGCGCGGACGTCCTCCTCGTACCGGATGATCCCGATCATCGGATCGATGTGCATCTCCCGCTCCATCCCCTGTGGTGGGGCCGCACTGTCGGCGGCCGATGGGTCCACGCTCGTCTCTGAGGTGGGGCGGGGACGTCGGGAGGATGCCGTATCTCTCGTGCTCCGGGGCCCGGTCGCCCGCATAAGGCGGGAGCGTCGGGGGTGGTGCGCGGAATCGGCTAGACTCGAACGCGCTGCCCGGCAGCCCCGGGGATGTAGCTCAATGGTAGAGCCCCAGTCTTCCAAACTGGCTACGCGGGTTCGATTCCCGTCATCCCCTCCGCACGCGGCCCCGTGAAGACCCGCCGACTTCGTCGGCTAGACTTCACGGGGCCGTTTCGTGTTCCCAGCGGGGGATCCCCGGGGCGTAGCTCAGCTTGGTAGAGCGCCCGCTTTGGGAGCGGGAGGCCGCAGGTTCAAATCCTGTCGCCCCGACATACGGCCACCCAGACCTATGAGCCCGACGCGCGGCCTGCGCGCGGGCACCGCAACGAGGAGAACGAAACCTTATGGTCAACAGCACCGTCGAGAAGCTCAGCCCGACGCGGGTGAAGCTGCACATCACGGTCAGCCCCGAGGAGCTCAAGCCGAGCATCCAGCACGCCTACGAGCACATCGCCCGCGACGTGCAGGTCCCCGGCTTCCGCAAGGGCAAGGTTCCGGCTCCGATCATCGACCAGCGCATCGGCCGCGGCGCCGTCATCGAGCACGCCGTCAACGAGGGCCTCGACGGGTTCTTCCGCGCCGCCGTCGCCGAGCACGAGCTGAAGATGCTCGGCCGCCCGTCGGCCGACATCGTCGAGTGGCCGAGCGAGAAGGACTTCTCGGGCGACCTGGTCGTCGACGTCGAGGTCGACGTGCGCCCCGAGTTCGACCTGCCCGACTACGAGGACCTCACCATCACGGTCGACGCGACCGAGGTCGACGAGTCGGCGCTCGACGAGGAGCTCGACCGCCTGCGCGCCCGCTTCGGCACGCTCATCCCGGTCGACCGCCCGGCCGCCAAGGGCGACTTCGTCGAGCTGGACCTGGTCGCCACGATCGACGGCAACGAGATCGACCGCGCCGAGGGCGTCTCGTACGAGGTGGGCTCGGGCGAGCTGCTCCAGGGCATCGACGAGGCCATCGAGTCGCTCACCGCGGGCGAGGCCACCACGTTCCGCTCGACGCTCGTCGGCGGCGACCACGCCGGCGAGGAGGCCGAGGTGGCCGTGACGGTCAAGGCCGTCAAGGAGCGCGAGCTGCCCGAGGCCGACGATGACTTCGCACAGATGGCGAGCGAGTTCGACACGATCGCCGAGCTGCGCGACAGCCTGCGCGAGCAGGTCGAGTCGCGTGGCGCGTTCTCGCAGGGCTCGGCGGCGCGCGACAAGCTCGTCGAGACCCTCCTCGAGAAGGTGGAGATCCCGGTCCCCGCGCAGCTCATCGAGGACGAGGTGCACAACCACCTCGAGCAGGAGAACCGCCTCGAGGACGACGCGCACCGCGCCGAGGTCGCGGAGGCCAGCGAGAAGCAGTTCCGCACGCAGATGCTGCTCGACGCCCTCGCCGAGAAGCTCGAGGTGCAGGTCTCGCAGGACGAGTTCACGCAGTACCTGATCCAGATGTCGGGCCAGTACGGCATGGCGCCGCAGCAGTTCATCGAGGCGCTCCAGCAGGGCAACCAGCTGCAGGCGGTCATCGGCGACGTGGCCCGCAACAAGGCGCTCGCGATCGTCCTGGGCAAGGTCGAGGTCGTCGACACCAACGGCAAGGCCGTGGACCTGTCGGGCTTCGCCGCGACGGACGAGGACGAGGCGGTCGACGCCGAGGAGGCCGCCGAGAAGCCCGCGGCGAAGAAGGCCCCCGCCAAGAAGGCGCCGGCCAAGAAGGCCGCGGCCGAGGAGTCCGCGGACGCCGACGAGGCTCCGGCCGAGAAGGCTCCGGCCAAGAAGGCGCCCGCCAAGAAGGCTCCGGCCAAGAAGGCCGCCGCCGAGGAGGCCCCGGCCGAGGAGGCCGAGGCCCCCAAGAAGACCACGCGCAAGAAGAAGGTCGAGGCCGAGGCCGCGGAGTGATCCGCGACTGACGCCCGCGAGGGGGACGGATGCCGTGGCATCCGTCCCCCTTTCCGCACCCCGAGGAGGACCATGACCGCTCACGGCTTCGACGACTGGCAGCGGCGGATCGACGCGGTCTGGGCGGATCCCGCGCTGACGGATGAGGATCGCGTGGCGCGCATCGACGCACTGGCCGCCGAACGGGGCCCGGATGACGCGGTCGCGCTGTTCGAGCGCGCCGGCGCGCGCGACAGCGCGGGCCTCGAGACCGAGGCGGAGCCGCTGTACCGGCGCGCGATCGAGGCGGGGCTGGACGATTCCCGGCGGACGCAGGCGACCATCCAGCTGGCGAGCACGCTGCGCAACCTGGGCCGCGTGGACGAGAGCCTCGCATTGCTGCACGCCGAGTCGGAGCGCGGAGGCGCGCTGCGCGACGAGCTCGCCGCGTTCACGGCCCTCGCCCTCGTCTCGAGCGGCGATCCCGTGCGGGCGGCGTCCGTCGCGCTGACGGCGCTCGCTCCGCACCTCGGGCGCTACTCGCGCTCGGTCACCGCCTACGCGGCCGAGCTCGTCGAGGTCCGCGAGCCCTGAGGCTGCTCAGGCGCGGATGATCGCGCCGGACCGCGGCGGCACGGAGCCCGCCTCGAGCGGACGCGTCGCGAACAGCACCTCGCGCGGCTCGCCGATCTCCAGCGGCGCGTCGGCGAGGTTCACGACGATCTCGAGCGCGCCGCGGCGCAGGCGGATCCACCGCGGATCCTCGCTCCACTCGGCGCTCAGGCGGGAGAACCGCGGGTCGGTGAGGTCCGGCTCCCGGCGACGCAGGGCGGCGAGCTCACGGTGCACGGCCAGCAGCCGCGTGTGCCGCGAGTCGCCGGCCTCCTCCGGGTACGGCTCGGCCCAGTCGAGCTTGGATCGCCGGAACGTCTTCGGATCCTGCGGGTCGGGGACCACCTCGGGGTCCCAGCCCATCCGTGCGAACTCCGCGATGCGGCCCTTGGCCGTGGCGGCACCGAGGTCCGGCTCCGGATGCGCCGTGAAGAACTGCCACGGCGTGGAAGCCGCCCACTCCTCGCCCATGAAGAGCATGGGCGTGAACGGCCCGGCCAGGGTGAGCATCGCGGAGATCGCGAGCGCGTCGTCGTCCAGCGTCTGCGAGAGCCGGTCGCCGGTGGCGCGGTTGCCGATCTGGTCGTGGTCCTGCGCGTACGCGACCAGGCGCCAGGTCGGGGTCTCGGGCGGGATCGGGTGGCCGTGCCGGCGCTCCCGGAACGACGACCACGTGCCGTCGTGGAAGAACCCGCGCGTGGCGGCCTTGGCCAGCGCCTCGATCGGCTCGAAGTCGGCGTAGTAGCCGGCGGTCTCGCCCGTGAGCGCGACGTGCACGGCGTGGTGGTAGTCGTCGCTCCACTGCGCGTGCAGGCCGTACCCGCCCGCCTCGCGCGGCATGATCAGCTTCGGGTCGTTCATGTCCGATTCGGCGATGAGCGTGAGCGGGCGCCGCAGATGGGCGCTCAGCGCATCGACCCGCTCGGCCATCTCCTGCAGCAGATGCGTGGGGGAGTCGTCCACCAGGGCGTGCACGGCGTCCAGTCGCAGGCCGTCGACGTGCATGTCCCGGAGCCACATGAGCGCGTTGTCCACGATGTAGTCGCGCACCTCGCGGCGGGACAGGTCGACCGACGAGCCCCACGTGTTGGCGCTGTCCTCGCGCAGGTACGGCGCGTACCGCGGCAGGTAGTTGCCGCTGGGCCCGAGGTGGTTGTAGACGACGTCCTGGATGACCGCCAGGCCCGCCGCGTGGCACGCGTCGACGAACCGCCGATAGGCGTCGGGGCCGCCGTAGGTCTCGTCGACCGCGTACCAGAACACCCCGTCGTAGCCCCAGTTCCAGTCGCCGTTGAAGGAGTTCACCGGCAGCAGCTCGACGAAGTCGACCCCGAGGTCGACCAGGTGCGGCAGGCGGCCGATGGCGGCGTCGAGCGTGCCCTCGGGGGTGAAGGTGCCGAGATGCATCTCGTAGATGAGCGAACCGGCCAGCTGCCGGCCGGTCCAGCGGTCGTCCGTCCACGCGAAGCCGCCGAGGTCGTGCACCCGGCTCAGGTCGTGCACGCCCCGCGGCTGCCGCAGCGAGCGGGGATCGGGCAGCGGGGTCGGATCGTCGTCGAGCAGGAAGCCGTAGTCCTGCCCCGGCCGCTGCTCGACGTCCGCGCGCCACCAGCCGTCGGGGTTTCGGCGCATGGCGTGCTCGGCGCCGTCCAGGAGCAGGCGGACGGACGCCGGGCGCGGCGCCCACAGCTCGAAGCTCACGACGCGTCCTCCTCACGCAGCAGCAGGGCCACGGGGTATCGCGCCAGCAGGCCCGCCAGGCCGACGGCCCCGCCCTGCACGCTCTCCCCGGTGATCGTCTCGGTGTAGCGGCCGGGCGGCACGAGCACGACCGTGTCGCCCCAGCCCCCGCGGCGCTCCAGGCCGATCGGGAGCCGCGTCGCGACGGTGACCGCCCCGCCCCGGTCGAACGCGATCGCGTGGTCCGTGGCCGCACCGACGACCTCCAGCCCCGCGTAACGGGTGAACAGCTCGGGTCGGTCGCGACGCGCGTGGAGGGCGCGGGTCGTGACCAGGAGCTTGGCGGCTCCGGTCTCGTCCAGCTCGGGCAGCTCGCCCGAGCCGATCCCCTCCAGGATGGCGCGCCGCGCGTCGTAGTCGACGGGCAGCCGGTTGTCGGGGTCGACGAGCGACCGGTTCCACAGCTCCGAGCCCTGGTAGACGTCCGGGACGCCCGGCGCCGTCAGCTGGAGGAGCTTCGCCGAGACGGAGTTCGACCATCCCGCCGCCTGCACGAACGCGACGCACTCCTCGAGCGCGGTGCGGGCGACGTCGTCGTCGAACGCCGCGTCGACGAGCGCGTGCAGCCGCGTCTCGAACTCCTCGTCGGGCTCCGTCCACGTCGTCCCCGTGCCGGCCTCGCGGGCGGCCTTCTCGGCGTACGCGTGCGCGCGCTCCCGGGACAGCGGCCACGCCCCGAGGATCGAGGCCCACAGCAGCGCCTCCAACGGCCCGTCGCCGAGCGGCGCCCGGCCGCGCAGCGTGCGCAGGGTGCTGGCCCAGAGCCCGGGCACCTCGGCCAGCGCGTCGATCCGCGCGCGGGTGTCTTCGCCGCGCTTGGTGTCGTGCGTCGACAGGGTCGTCATGGACAGCGGCCAGGAGGCCTGCCGGACGCGCTGGCGGCGGTGGAACTCCGCGACGTCGATCGCGAACTCGGACGGGTCGCCGCCCACCTCGTTCAACGACGCGAGCCGCCCGTACCGGTAGAACGCGGTGTCCTCGACGCCCTTGGCCATCACGGCGCCGGACGTCTGCTGGAACCGGATCGCCGCGGCGTGCGCCGGATCCGACAGCGCCGGCAGCAGGCGGTCGATCGCGGCGGCGAGGTCGGGGCGGCGCCCGCGCGCCGCGTGCGCGGCCTCGTGCAGGTGCTCGATCCCGGCTGGCAGGTAGGAGCGGTACACCGGGAAGCACGCGAGCAGCTCGGCGAGCGCGTCCTCGGCATCCGGCCCATCCGGGACCAGCCGGGCGAGCCGGCGCACCTCGGCGTGGAGCAGCCGGTCGGCGATCGCGCGCTTGCCGTCGTGCACCATGGCGGCCCAGTCGACGGCGCCGCCGCGCGATTCGACCTCCAGCTCGTCCAGCGCGCCCCGGCCGGCGGGGTCGACCAGCACGCGGTCGACGTCGCCGAGCGCGTCGTATCCCGTGGTGCCCGCCGTCGCCCAGTGGGCGGGCAGCTCCTCGCCGGGCTCGAGGATCTTCTCGACCAGCACGTACGCACCGTCCGTCGCCTCGGCCAGCCGCTCGAGGTAGCCGCCCGGGTCCGTGAGCCCGTCCGGGTGGTCGATGCGCAGCCCGTCCACGAGCCCCTCGCGCACCCAGCGCAGGATCTCGGCGTGCGACTCGTCGAACACCCACGGCACCTCGACCCGCACCGCCGCGAGCGTCGAGACGGCGAAGAAGCGCCGGTAGTTCAGCTCGGAGTCGCCGCGCCTCCAGTGCACGAGCTCGTAGTGCTGGCGCGCGTGCACCTCGGCGGGCGGGGCGCCGTCGTCGCCCGTGCCCGGCGCGAGCGGGAAGCGGTGATCCCAGTACCGCAGCGTGCGGTCCTCGACCCGCAGGGGCGGGTCGTCCTCGCCCAGCACCGGGATCCGGATGCGCCCGCCGCCCGCGTCCCAGTCGATGTCGAACGCGTCGGCGTAGCGCGAGCCGCGGCCGTGCGTCAGCACGTCCCACCACCAGGGATTGAGGTGCGGCGTCGCGACGCCGACGTGGTTCGGCACGACGTCGGCGAGCACGCCGAGGCCCGCGTCGCGGGCCGCCTGCGCGAAGCGGGCCAGCCCCTCGGCGCCGCCGCGCGCCGGATCGACCTTCGAGTGGTCGACGACGTCGTAGCCGTGGTTCGATCCCGGCTCGCTGGCCAGGAGCGGAGAGAGGTACACGGTGTCGATCCCGAGATCCGCCAGGTATCCGACGATCTCCGCGGCGGCGTCGAGCGGGAACTCCTCGCGGATCTGGAGCCGGTAGGTGGCGCGGGGGACGCGGCGGCTCATGCCTTGCCCCGCATGTGGCGCACCGACGCGGCGGGGGAGTAGTCGGTCGCCGCCTCGGGGTCGCGCCACTCCTGCAGCACCACCACGGAGCGCGCCTCGACCGGCAGGGCGCTGCCGGCCTCGCGCTGCGACGGATCCGGTCCGTTCGCGGTGTTGAGCACGATCTCCCAGGACGCGCAGTACTCGGCGGCCGGCAGCGTGAAGTCCACGGGCTCGGAGTGCGCGTTGAAGCAGATCAGGAAGTGCCGGTCCGTGATCCGCTCGCCGCGCGAGCCGCGCTCGTGGATGCCCTGGCCGTTGAGGAACACGCCCAGCGAGCGCGCGTAGCTCGTCTGCCAGTCGCTGTCGTCCATGGCCGTGCCGTCGGGGCGGAGCCACGCGATGTCCGGCACCGGGCCGCCCTCGCCGCGCCACACGACGCGCCCGTCGAAGTAGCCCCAGCGGCGGAATGCGGGGTGCTCCCGGCGCAGTCGGGCGACGTGGGCCGTGAACTCGATGAGCGGCTCGTCGGCCTCGTCCCAGTGGATCCAGCTGAGCGGCGTGTCCTGCGCGTAGCCGTTGTTGTTGCCCTCCTGCGTCCGGCCGAGCTCGTCGCCGTGGAGCAGCATCGGCACGCCCTGCGACAGCAGCAGGGTCGCGATCATGTTGCGCTGCTGGCGGGCGCGGAGCTCGAGGATCTCCGGATCGTCCGTCGGGCCCTCGACGCCGAGGTTGTACGAGCGGTTGTGCGACTCGCCGTCCTTGCCGCCCTCGCCGTTCGCGTCGTTGTGCTTCTCGTTGTAGGACACGAGGTCGCGCAGCGTGAAGCCGTCGTGCGCCGTGACGAAGTTGATGGACGCGATCGGGCGGCGCGCATTGGCCTCGTACAGGTCCGCGGAGCCCGTGAAGCGCGACGCGAACTCGCCCAGGGTCGCCGGCTCGCCGCGCCAGAAGTCCCGGACCGTGTCGCGGTACTTGCCGTTCCACTCGGTCCACTGCGGCGGGAAGTTGCCGACCTGGTAGCCGCCGGGGCCGACGTCCCACGGCTCCGCGATCAGCTTGACCTGCGACACCACCGGATCCTGCTGCACCAGGTCGAAGAAGCTGGAGAGCCGGTCGACCTCGTAGAACTCCCGCGCGAGCGTCGCGGCCAGGTCGAAGCGGAACCCGTCGACGTGCATCTCGGTCACCCAGTAGCGCAGCGAGTCCATGATGAGCTGCAGCGAGTGCGGGTTGCGGACGTTGAGGGTGTTCCCCGTGCCCGTGTAGTCCATGTAGTACTGCTTGTCGTCCTCCACGAGGCGGTAGTACGCGGCGTTGTCGATGCCCTTGAACGACAGGGTCGGCCCCAGGTGGTTGCCCTCCGCGGTGTGGTTGTAGACCACGTCCAGGATGACCTCGATGCCGGCCGCGTGCAGCGCGCGCACCATGGCCTTGAACTCCTGCACCTGCTCGCCCTTGTCCCCGCTGGACGAGTACTCGCCGTGGGGCGCGAGGAACCCGAGCGTGTTGTAGCCCCAGTAGTTGCGCAGCCCCCTCTCCAGCAGCACCGAGTCGTGCACGAACTGGTGCACGGGCATCAGCTCGATCGCGGTGATGCCCAGGCGCTGCAGGTGCGCGATGACCGCGGGATGCGCGACGCCTGCGTATGTGCCGCGCTGCTCCTCGGGGATCTCGGGGTGCAGCTCCGTGAGGCCCTTCACGTGCGCCTCGTAGATGAGAGTGCGGCCGTACGGCGTGCCGGGGCGGCGGTCGCCGCGCCAGTCGAAGTACGGATTGATCACGACCGACCGCATGGTGTGCGGGGCCGAGTCGTCCTGGTTGCGCACGTCGGGGTCGTCGAACGTGTGGTCGAACAGGGCGGGATCCCAGTCGATCGAGCCGGACATCGCCTTGGCGTAGGGGTCGACCAGCAGCTTGCTCGGGTCGCAGCGCAGGCCGTTCGCGGGGTCGAAGGGCCCGTGCACGCGGTAGCCGTACTCCTGGCCGGGGGCCACGTCGGGCAGGTACGCGTGCCACACGTTGGCGTCGACCTCGATGAGGGGCACGCGCGTCTCCGTGCCCGCGTCGTCGAACAGGCACAGCTCGACCTTCTCGGCGACCTCGCTGAAGAGGGCGAAGTTCGTGCCGTCGCCGTCATAGGTCGCGCCGAGGGGATAGGGACGTCCGGGCCACGTTTCCATGCGCACCTGCCGTTCTGGTTGTGGTCCTGAGGAGGGTCTCGGCTCGACGCTAGCGGGGTCCCGGACGCCGGGAAAAGGGCTTGCCGGTTGAGCGCGGACCCGGTATCGCGCGCCCCACGCTGGGCCTCCGCGACGCGAACGTATGCCCACGGCGAACACGCGCGAGGCCCGGATACCCCGCGGGTAGGGTCATATCGACGCACCACTGAATGGAGTGAGAATGCCCGAACCGCTGATGGCACAGAGTGTCTTCGACCGGCTGCTGAAGGACCGCATCATCTGGCTTGGCTCGGAGGTGCGCGACGAGAACGCGAACGAGATCTGCGCGAAGATCCTGCTGCTCGCCGCCGAGGACTCGCAGAAGGACATCTACCTGTACATCAACTCGCCCGGCGGCTCGATCACTGCGGGCATGGCGATCTACGACACCATGCAGTTCGTGCCGAACGACATCGTCACGGTCGGCATCGGCATGGCCGCCTCGATGGGTCAGCTCCTGCTCACCAGCGGCACCAAGGGCAAGCGCTACATCACCCCGAACGCCCGCGTGCTGCTGCACCAGCCGCACGGCGGCTTCGGCGGCACGGCCAGCGACATCCAGACCCAGGCCCAGCTGATCCTCGACATGAAGCGCCGCCTGGCCGAGATCACGGCCGCACAGACCGGCAAGACCGTCGAGCAGATCAACGAGGACGGCGACCGCGACCGCTGGTTCTCGGCCGAGGAGGCCCTCGCGTACGGCTTCGTCGACCACATCCGCGAGCACGCCGTCGACGTCACCGGTGCCGGCGGCACCGACCGCGCGGCGAACTGAGCCGGCAGCCACAGAGAAGGACGTATCGAAGATGCACACCCCCTACACCGGCCAGACGTCGCCCCAGGGCCTGCAGATGCCCGGCAGCCGCTACATCCTGCCCCAGTTCGAGGAGCGCACGGCCTACGGCTACAAGCGTCAGGACCCGTACAACAAGCTGTTCGAGGACCGCGTGATCTTCCTCGGCGTGCAGGTCGACGACGCGTCGGCCGACGACGTGATGGCGCAGCTGCTCGTCCTGGAGAGCCAGGATCCGGACCGCGACATCATCATGTACATCAACTCGCCCGGCGGCTCGTTCACGGCCATGACGGCGATCTACGACACGATGCAGTACATCTCGCCCCAGATCCAGACCGTGGTCCTGGGACAGGCGGCCTCCGCGGCGGCCGTGCTGCTCGCGGCCGGCGCGCCCGGCAAGCGCCTGGCGCTGCCGAACGCGCGCATCCTGATCCACCAGCCCGCCGTGGGCGAGGCCGGCCACGGCCAGGCGTCGGACATCGAGATCCAGGCGGCCGAGATCCTGCGCATGCGCACGTGGCTCGAGGAGACGCTGTCGAAGCACTCCAACCGCTCGGTCGAGCAGGTCAACAAGGACATCGACCGCGACAAGATCCTCGGCGCGGTCGACGCGGTCGAGTACGGCCTCGTCGACCAGGTGCTCACGACCCGCAAGCGCCAGGCGATCGCCAAGTAGTCGCCGACCTCCGTCGGCCCGACGCCCCGGATCCCGCGTGGGATCCGGGGCGTCGTCGTATCTCCGCGGTAACGTCCTCGAAACCCCGGCCCGGGACCATGGGCCGCGACGGAGCGGATCGAAGGGGGGAGCATGACGAGCGTTCAGACCAGGGGCGGGCGCCGCGACGGCGTGTTCGTGAAGGCGATGGGATCGGTCGACGCGCTGTTCGTCGGCTTCGGCGCCATGATCGGCTTCGGCTGGATCACGCTGACCAGCGGCTGGCTCACCTCCGCGGGCACGTGGGGAGCCATGCTCGCGTTCATCGTCGGCGGGGCCATCATGGTCCTCGTCGGCCTGGTGTACTCGGAGCTCGTGTCGGCCATGCCGCACGCGGGCGGCGAGCACAACTACCTCATGCGGGGCATGGGACCGCGCTGGTCGATGCTCGGGTCGTGGGCCATCACGGGCGGCTACATCACGGTCATCCTGTTCGAGGCCGTCGCGACGCCGCGCACGTTCGACTACCTGTTCCCGGGCCTCGCCTCGCTCATGCCGATGTACACCGTCGCGGGCTTCGAGGTCGGGCTGCCGTGGGCGCTCGTCGGCGTCGTGGCCGCGGTCGTCGTGACGTGGATCAACATCCGCGGCGTGAAGATCACGTCGCTCGTGCAGACCTTCGTGGTGTCTTTCCTCCTCCTGGTCGCGGCGCTCCTGGTCTTCGGAGGGTTCGCGGGCGGCGACGTCGCCAACACCGAGCCGCACTTCGTCGGCGGCGTCGCGGGGTTCGCGATCGTGCTCGGCGCCGTGCCGTTCCTGTTCGTCGGCTTCGACGTGATCCCGCAGGCGGCCGAGGAGATCGACCTGCCGCCGAAACGGATCGGACGGGTGCTCATCCTGTCCGTCGCGATGGCCGTGGCGTTCTACCTCGTGGTGATCTACGT
Source organism: Microbacterium sp. MEC084 (assembly GCF_004514465.2). Classification (NCBI taxonomy): domain Bacteria; kingdom Bacillati; phylum Actinomycetota; class Actinomycetes; order Micrococcales; family Microbacteriaceae; genus Microbacterium; species Microbacterium sp. MEC084. Next base: position 57,454 of record NZ_MYFP02000006.1, read on the forward strand.
CACCTCGCTGGCCATGCCGGCGAGCGAGCTGGCCTCGTTCGACCTCGTGACCGCCGACGCGCTGGCCATCATGCTGGGCGCGGACTTCTGGGGACGGGTCGTGATCGCGGGGGGCCTGGCCGGCATCCTGACCTCGTGGATCGGCTTCCTGCTGGGAGCGTCGCGCCTGCTGTGGGCGATGTCGGTCTCGGGCATGATCCCGGAGTGGTTCGGGAAGGTGCACCCGAAGTACCGCACGCCGTCGAACGCGCTGCTCTTCATCGGCGCGCTGTCGGTGCTCGCCCCCTTCGGCGGCACCGCGGTGCTGGGCTGGGCCGTCGACGGCGGCTCGCCGATGATCGTGCTCGCGTACGCGCTCGTCGCGCTGTCGTTCTGCCTGCTGCGCGTCAAGGACCCGGGGATGTCGCGCCCGTTCCGCGTGGGGCGCGGGCGCACGACCGGGATGGTCGTGGGCGTCGCGGCGACCGTGCTGTGCGTGCTGCTGTTCCTGCTCTACATCCCCGGTCTCACACCCATCAGCATCACGCTCGCCTGGCAGTCGTACCTGATCTTCGCGGTCTGGATGGTCGTCGGCGTGGTGTTCGCGCTCCGGCTCCCGAGCGGCATCAAGGCCGGGCCCGACACCGAGGCGATCCTGATCGCGGAGATCGCCGCTCGCCGCGGGCGCTCGGCGAAGGGCTGACCCGAGTCCGTGCGACGGACCGTGACAGGACTGTCACCGAATACGTCGCGCGTCGCGGCCCGGTGTCGGCGGCAGCGGTTAGGCTCGTGGAAGCTCGAACGGAAAGGCCCGAGGAGGACACATGGCTCGCATCGGTGAGAGCGCCGACCTGTTCAAGTGCTCCTTCTGCGGGAAGAGCCAGAAGCAGGTCCAGCAGCTGATCGCCGGCCCCGGCGTCTACATCTGCGACGAGTGCGTCGAGCTCTGCAACGAGATCATCGAAGAGCGGATGGCCGAGTCCCAGGGCGGGGGAGAGGTCGCGGAGTTCGACTTGCCGAAGCCGCGCGAGATCTTCCAGTTCCTCGAGGAGTACGTCGTCGGCCAGGAGCCCGCCAAGCGCGCGCTCGCGGTCGCGGTCTACAACCACTACAAGCGCGTCCGCGCGCGCGGCGAGCTGAAGCCCGCCGACCAGAAGGCCGAGGACGTCGAGGTCGCCAAGAGCAACATCCTGATGCTCGGCCCGACCGGCTGCGGCAAGACCTATCTCGCCCAGACCCTCGCGAAGCGCCTGAACGTGCCGTTCGCCGTGGCCGACGCGACGGCCCTCACCGAGGCCGGGTACGTGGGCGAGGACGTCGAGAACATCCTGCTCAAGCTGCTCCAGGCCGCGGACTTCGACGTCAAGCGCGCCGAGACCGGCATCATCTACATCGACGAGGTCGACAAGATCGCCCGCAAGGCCGAGAACCCGTCGATCACGCGCGACGTCTCGGGCGAGGGCGTGCAGCAGGCGCTGCTGAAGATCCTCGAGGGCACGGTCGCCTCGGTGCCGCCGCAGGGCGGCCGCAAGCACCCGCACCAGGAGTTCATCCAGATCGACACGACGAACGTCCTGTTCATCGTCGCGGGGGCGTTCGCCGGACTCGAGGACATCATCTCGTCGCGCGTCGGCAAGCACGGCGTCGGCTTCGGCGCCCCGCTGCACGACAAGAGCGACGACAGCGCGCTGTTCGGCGAGGTGCTGCCGGAGGACCTGCACAAGTTCGGCCTGATCCCCGAGTTCATCGGACGCCTGCCCGTGATCGCCTCGGTGCAGCCGCTCGACCAGCACGCGCTCATGGAGATCCTGACCGCGCCGCGCAACGCGCTGGTCAAGCAGTACCAGCGCATGTTCGAGCTCGACGGCGTGCAGCTCGAGTTCGAGGAGGAGGCGCTCCGTGCGATCGCCGACCTCGCGGTGCTGCGCAAGACCGGCGCGCGCGGCCTGCGTGCGATCCTGGAGGACGTGCTCGGCCCGATCATGTTCGAGATCCCCTCGAGCGACGACGTGGCCAAGGTCGTCATCACGCGCGCCGCGGTCGAGGACGGCGCCGAGCCGACCCTCGTCCTGGCCCAGAAGAAGAAGAGCGCCTGACGCGTCAGGGCTTGCCGACGGCGAGCCGCGAGCGCACCTCGGCGTCCTCGTCGAGGAACTCCGGCTCGGCCTCCGCGCCGACCGCGTCGAAGTAGCGGCTCAGGAAGCATCGGAACGCGGCCGCGTACGCGATGTCGGCGATCTCGAGGTCGCTGAAGCCCACCTCACGCAGCCGCGTGATGTCGCTCTCGCGGATCCGGGAGGCGTCGACCGCGATCTGCTCCGCGTAGTCCAGCATCGCGACGTCCCGCTCGCTGAGGCCCGCGCTGCGGTGGTCCGCCTGGATGGCCAGGGCGCGATCGCGGCCGACGAAGCGCGTGAGGCCGCGGAAGTACACGTGGCTGCAGTAGCTGGACGGCACGTGCTTGGCGACCACCAGCGTGATCATGCGGAAGGCCTCCAGACCCAGCGAGAAGCCGTCGCGCATCTGGTGGAGGAGGCGCTCCACGGGAGCGATGAGGTCCGGTCTGGCCGAGAGGCTCCGGGTCGCGTTCATGACGGATCCCATGGCCTCCCGCTCCGCCGCGTAGACCTCCGCGATCTCTCCGTCCGCCTCTTCGTCAGACACGGTCCTCAGGTACATGGCGCCTCCCGTCGGCCCCCCTGCGCGAAGCGTAGACCCGGCGGGGGCGCCGCCGACAGGCCTCAGCCCGTGAGGCCCCGCCGCCTCAGCAGCGGCGCGATCTCGGCGTCTCGCCCGCGGAAGTCGCGGTAGGCCTCGAGCGGATCCTTCGAACCGCCGACGCCGAGCAGGCGCCGGCGGAACCGGTCGCCGCTCCCGCGCGCGAGGCCGCCGTTCTCGCGGAACCACTCGACCGTGTCAGCGTCGAGCACCTCGGCCCAGATGTACGAGTAGTAGCCGGCGCTGTACCCGCCCGAGAACACGTGGGCGAAGTACGTCGACGAGTAGCGCGGGGGGACCGCGGGGTCGTCCAGGCCGATCTCGGCCAGCGCCGCGGCCTCGAACGCCGCGACGTCGGTCACGGACTCGGCCTCCTCCGGCGACAGCGAGTGCCATGCCTGATCCAGCCAGGCGGCGGCGAGGTACTCGCTGGTCGCGAAGCCCTGGTTGAACGACTCCGTGGCCCGCAGCCTCTCGACCACGTCGCCAGGGAGCGGCTCCCCGGTCTCGTGGTGCACGGCGTAGTTCGCGAGCACCTCCGGCCAGAGGATCCACATCTCGTTGACCTGGCTGGGGAACTCGACGAAGTCGCGATGCACGGCCGTGGCCGCGAAGTGCGGGTAGGTCACGGTCGCGAACAGGCCGTGCAGCGCGTGCCCGAACTCGTGGAAGAGCGTGGTGACCTGATCCAGCGTCAGCAGCGTCGGCTCTCCGGGGGCGGGCTTGGGGACGTTGAGGTTGTTGACCACCACGGGCTGGGTGCCGCGCAGCCGGGACTGCTTCACGATCGAGTTCATCCATGCGCCGCCGTGCTTCGAGTCGCGCGTGTAGAGGTCGAGCACGTAGAGCCCGAGCGGCGAGCCGTCCTCGTTCACGACCTCGAACGTGCGCGCATCCGGGTGGTAGGCCGGGATGTCCGCCCGCTCGCGGAAGGTCACGCCGTACAGCAGGGTCGCGGCGTGGAACACGCCGTCGCGCAGCACGCGCTCTGCCTCGAACCACGGGCGCAGCGCGGTCGTGTCGAGGTCGTACTCGGCGGCCCGGACCCGCTCGGTCCAGAAGTCCCAGTCGTGCGCGGCGAGCTCATACGGCTCCGGCTCGGTCTCGTCGACCAGCCGCTGCAGCGCGGCCTTCTCTGCCCGCGCGTTGCGGGCCGCCGGCGCCGCGAGGTCGAGCAGCAGGCCGCGGACCGCCTCCGGTGTGCCGGCCGTCTGATCGGCGGTCACGTAGGCCGCGTGCGACGCGTAGCCGAGCAGCCGCGCGCGCTGCGCGCGCAGACGCACGATCTCGAGGAGCACGGGGCCGTTGTCATGCGCGTCGCCGCGCGAGCCGCGGGCGAGCGAGGCGGCCATGATCCGCTCGCGCGCCGCGCGGTCCGTGAGCTGCGCCAGGTAGGGGTGGCCGGAGAAGAGCGTGAGGGTGACCAGCAGCCGGCCGTCCAGACCGCGGTCGCGCGCCGCCTGCTTCGCGGCGGACAGCTCGCCCGGCGTCAGCCCGTCGAGCGCCGCGGCGTCGTCGAAGACGACCGCGAGGTCGTTGGTGTCGGCGAGCAGGTTCTTCTCGAACTGGTTGGTGAGCTCCGACAGGCGCCGGTTCAGCTCGGTGAGGCGCGCTTTCGTGTCGTCATCGAGCGCGGCTCCCGCGTGGGTCATCTCGCGGAAGTGCCGCTCGACCAGGCGGCGCTCCTCGGGCTCCAGGCCGAGCTCCTCGATGCGGTCGTGCAGGGCGCGGATGCGCGCGTACAGGCGGGCATCGAGCTCGATGGCGTCGGTGTGGGCCGACATCAGGGGCGCGAGCCGCTCGTCGACGTCCTGGATCGCGGGCGTCGCGTCGGCCGCGCTCACCGTGTAGAAGGCGAGCAGCACGCGCTCCAGCAGGGCGCCGGCCCGCTCCAGCGCGACCATCGTATTGTCGAACGTCGGCTCGTCCTCGCGGGTGGCGATCGCCTCGATCTCGGCGCGATGCTCGGCGAAGGCTGCCTCGAATGCCGGGAGGTAGTGCTCCGGCCGGATCGCGGCGTAGTCGGGCACCCCGTACGGCAGGGGCGAGGGGGCGAGCAGGGGGTTGAACTCGGGCGCCTCGGTCATGCGTCCCACCCTACGACGCGGTGCCGCCGAGTCTCTGCAAAGAAATGCTTGCAAAGAACGCTTTGCAACTGTACGGTCGATGCCATGGACGACAAGAGCGAGACCACCGAGGCGCGAGAGCATCGCGTGCTCGGCGTCGCCGCGCTGCGTGCGCTGGCCCATCCGCTGCGGATGCGGATCCTCGACATCCTGAGTCAGAACGGCCCCCAGACCTCCAGCACCCTCGCGGAGCTCACGGGCGAGTCGTCCGGCTCGACGAGCTACCACCTGCGGATCCTCGCGCGCCAGGACCTCATCCGCGAGATCCCCGAGCGCAGCACGGGGCGCGAGCGCTGGTGGGAGCGTCCGCACGAGTCGCTCGCGTTCGGCGACACGGAGGAGACCCGCTCGCCCGCCGGCCGCGCCGCGCTGCAGGCCGCGACCGCCGAGTTCCATCGCCGCCGCGCGCAGGAGCTGGAGGAGTTCTTCACGAGCCGCATCGATCGCGAGCCGGAGGCCTGGCGGGAGGTCAGCGCGTCGTTCACGACCACGACCCGGATGAACCCGGATCAGCTCGCGGCCCTGGGAAAGCAGATCGAGGAGCTCGTGCGCGAGGCCGGGGCGCGCTATCGGGATCAGCAGGGCGACGACGTGCGGGCCGTGAGCATCCGTGCCGACCTGTTCCCCCTGCCCGAGATCGGAGGCACCGCATGACCGCCGTCTCCTTCCCCAAGCCGACCGCCGCGATGCCCTCGCTGCGGATCACGACGGCGGAGCGCCTCGCCCTGCGTGCGGCCGACGCGCTGGCGGCGCACATCCACCGGCAGGCGATGCGCCGCGGCGCGCGGCTGATGGCCGACCTCGAGCGCGAGCGGCTGCTCGGCGAGGCGCGCATGGCCGCCGCGCACGCGTCGGCGCGCACGCTGCCGCGGCTTTGAGGGAGTGACGACGAAGGCGCCGCGGATCGATGATCCCCGGCGCCTTCGTCACGAGCGGTCTAGCGCTCCTCGTCGTCCATGCCGTCGATGTGGCCCACGACCGGCAGTCCCTGAGCGTCCAGCGTCACGGTGACGCCGGTGTCGAGCTCGGCGATCGGGCGGCCCTCCAGCCAGGTGAGCGTCCACCCGGGCTTCGGCCCCTCCGGCAGGTGCTGCTCGACCTGCGCGATCGTCTCGTGCAGGTCGGCCGGCACCGAGGCGGGCGGCGTCGATCCTGCGGTCCAACGGGTTCCCAGCTGCATCATGCCTCCGTCTCCGCGAGGTCGATCCGCGTCACCGCGAACTCCTCGCCCTCCGTGATCTCGAGCTCCGCGATCCGGCCCACGGCCTTGAGGTCGTCGGCGGCGAGACGCAGCGCGGAGGCCTTGTCCGCCGGCGCGGTGATGGCCGCGAAGGCGACGGGCGTCTTCTGGGATGCCTTGGCCTCTGTCTTGGCGCGGCGGACGCCGATCAGCGCCTCGCTCGCGGCCGCGAGCACGGCCGGGTCGCCCGCGGCGCCGGTGGCGGTCGGCCAGGGAGCGGTGTGGATCGAGCCCTCCTGGAACCAGCTCCACGACTCCTCGGTCGCGAACGTGAGGACCGGCGCGAGCAGGCGCAGCAGCGCCTCCAGCGCGGTGCGCAGCGCGACGGCCGCCGAGCGGCCGGCGTCGCCGCCCGCGTAGGCGCGCTCCTTGACCAGCTCGAGGTAGTCGTCGCAGAACGTCCAGAAGAACGACTCCGACAGCTCGAGCGCGCGGGCGTGGTCGTACGCCTCCAGCGCGTCGGTCGCCTTCGCGATCACGTCGTCGAGCGTCGCGAGCATCGACAGGTCGAGCGGCTCGGTGACCTCGGCGCCCGGCGCGCCCAGCGCACCCGGGGCCTCGAAGCCCAGCACGAACTTCGCGGCGTTGAGCACCTTGATCGCGAGGCGGCGGCCGATCTTGATCTGCGTCGGGTTCTGCGGGTCGAACGCCGCGTCGGTGCCGAGGCGGCTCGACGCCGCCCAGTACCGCACGGCGTCGGAGCCGTGCTGGTCGAGGATGTCCGCGGGCGTGACGACGTTGCCCTTCGACTTCGACATCTTCTTCCGGTCGGGGTCGACGATGAAGCCCGAGATGGCCGCGTTGGCCCACGGGGCGCGGTCGTCCTCGAGGGCGCTGCGCAGCAGCGTCGAGAACAGCCACGTGCGGATGATGTCCTGGCCCTGCGGGCGCACGTCGAACGGCGCGACGAGCTGCCACAGCTCCTCGTCGCGCTGCCAGCCGCCGGCCAGCTGCGGGGTGAGCGACGACGTGGCCCACGTGTCGAGCACGTCGGTCTCGGCGTCGAACCCGCCCGGCACGCCGCGCTGATCCTCGGTGAAGCCCGGCGGCACATCCGTCGACGGGTCGACCGGCAGCTGCGCGGCGTCCGGCACCAGCACACGGTCATAGTCACGCTCGCCGTTCTCGTCGAGCGCGTACCAGACGGGGATCGGCACGCCGAAGAAGCGCTGGCGCGAGACCAGCCAGTCGCCGGTGAGGCCGTTCACCCAGTTCTCGTAGCGCACGCGCATGAACTCGGGGTGCCACTCGATCTCGCGACCCAGCTCGAGCAGGCGGTCGCGGAGCTCCTCGTTGCGGGCGCCGTTGCGGATGTACCACTGGCGGGTCGACACGATCTCGAGCGGGCGGTCGCCCTTCTCGTAGAACTTCACGGGGTGCGTGAACGGGCGAGGCTCGCCGATCAGCTCGCCGGACTCGGCGAGCAGCTCGACGACGCGCTTCTTGGCGCTGAACACCGTCTTGCCGGCCAGCTCGGCGTAGTGCGCCTTGGCCTGCTCGGTCGCGATCACGTCGGGGGCGTCGGCCACGATGCGGCCGTCCTGGCCGATGATCGTGCGGTTCGGCAGATCCAGCTCGCGCCACCAGATGATGTCGGTCACGTCGCCGAACGTGCAGATCATGGCGATGCCCGATCCCTTGTCCGGCTGCGCGAGCGGGTGAGGCAGCACGGGCACCTCGACGTCGAACAGCGGCGTGCGCACGGTGGATCCGAACATCGGCTGGTAGCGCTCGTCGTCCGGGTGGGCGACCAGGGCCACGCACGCGGCGAGCAGCTCGGGACGGGTCGTCTCGATCTCGATGTCGCCCGATCCGTCGGACTTGTGGAACGCGAGACGGTGGAACGCCGCGGGCTGCTCGCGGTCCTCGAGCTCGGCCTGCGCGATCGCGGAGCGGAAGTCGATGTCCCACAGGGTCGGGGCGAGCGCCTGGAACGCCTCGCCGCGCTCGACGTTGCGCAGGAAGGCCAGCTGGCTCGAGCGGATGGTCTCGTCCGAGATCGTGCGGTAGGTCTGGGTCCAGTCCACCGACAGGCCGAGCTTGCGCCACAGGTCCTCGAACGACTTCTCGTCCTCGACCGTGAGCTTCTCGCACAGCTCGGTGAAGTTGCGGCGGCTGATCGGCACCTGGTCGGCGGCCTTGAGGTTCTTGGTCGTGCCCTCGAACGGCGGCGTGAAGTCCGGGTCGTACGGTAGCGACGGGTCGCAGCGCACGCCGTAGTAGTTCTGCACACGGCGCTCGGTCGGCAGGCCGTTGTCATCCCACCCGATCGGGTAGAACACGGTCTTGCCGCGCATGCGCTCGAAGCGCGCCTTCACGTCCGTGTGCGTGTAGGAGAACACGTGGCCGATGTGCAGCGATCCCGACGCGGTCGGCGGGGGAGTGTCGACCGAGAAGACGCCCGCGCGGCCCTGGCTCTGCGCGGCGGCGCGGTCGAACAGGTACGTGCCCTGCTGCTCCCACGCGGCGCCCCACTTGTCTTCGAGACCCTCGAGGGCGGGCTTGTCGGGGATGGCGGCCATAGAGGATCTCCTGAAGCTATATGCGGCACGGTGTCTGCGTGCCTGAGTGTGGGTTGCCCGGCCAGTCTACCGGGGACCGCAGCCGCGGTATCCCCGGACGCCCGCGTCCGCGTAGAATCGGAGGACCAGCATCGATCCGGCCATCACCGGGGAGCTCGCGGAAGAACAGGCCTCGGCCCCAGTAGAACCGCGCGGGGCAGGCCCGTCACAGCCGCAGTGAGAGTGGTGGCGTCCCGTCGGCGCCGCAACGCGGGGTGGTACCGCGGCCGCATGGTCGTCCTCGCAGTCCCATATCGGAGCTGCTGGAGAGACATGACCTACCCCAAGTCCTCGTTCGGACCCGCCGCCGACGCCGTCACGCCGAGCCCGCGCTTCCCCGACATCGAGCGCGAGATCCTCGACTTCTGGGCGCAGGACGACACCTTCCGTGCGTCGATCGCGCAGCGGGACGGCTCCGAGGAGTGGGTGTTCTACGACGGCCCGCCGTTCGCCAACGGCCTGCCGCACTACGGCCACCTGCTGACCGGCTATGCCAAGGACCTCTTCCCGCGCTTCCAGACCATGCGCGGCAAGAAGGTCGACCGCGTGTTCGGATGGGACACGCACGGCCTCCCGGCCGAGCTCGAGGCGATGAAGCAGCTCGGGATCACCGAGAAGAGCGAGATCGAGGAGATGGGCATCGCCGCGTTCAACGGCAAGGCCCGCGAGTCGGTGCTCGCCTACACGCGCGAGTGGCAGGACTACGTCACGCGCCAGGCCCGCTGGGTCGACTTCGAGAACGGGTACAAGACGCTCGACACCACGTTCATGGAGAGCGTGCTGTGGGCGTTCAAGACGCTCCACGACCGCGGACTCGCGTACGAGGGCTACCGCGTGCTCCCGTACTGCTGGCGCGACCAGACCCCGCTGTCCAACCACGAGCTGCGGATGGACGACGACGTCTACAAGAACCGCCAGGATCCGTCGGTGACGGTGAGCTTCCCGCTGGTCGGCGAGAAGGCCGCGGCGCTCGGCGTCGAGGGCGTGCGGGCGCTCGCCTGGACGACCACGCCCTGGACCCTGCCCACGAACATGTCGCTCGCGGTCGGCCCGCAGATCGTCTACGCGGTCGTCCCGGTCGGCCCGAACGGGCTGAAGGAGGGCGCGCAGGGGGACGAGTTCCTGCTCGCCGAGGACCTCCTGGGCGGCTACGCCAAGGACCTCGGCTACGAGTCGGCGGACGACGCGAAGGCCGCCGTCCGCGTGCGCGTCACGGGCGAGGACCTGCGCGACGTGCGCTTCGAGCGGCTGTTCGACTACTTCGCCGACACCGAGAAGTGGGGCACGCAGAACGCGTGGCGCATCCTCGTCGACGACTACGTCACGACCGGCGACGGCACCGGCATCGTCCACCAGGCCCCGGCCTACGGTGAGGACGACAAGCGCCTGAACGACGCCGCCGGCATCCCGACCATCGTGTCGCTCGGCGACGACGGCCGGTTCCTCGACATGGTGACCGACGTGGCGGGCGAGCTGTGGCTCGACGCGAACATGAAGCTCGTGCGCCTGCTGCGCGAGCACGGTCGCCTGCTGCGCCTGCAGTCCTACGAGCACTCGTACCCGCACTGCTGGCGCTGCCGGAACCCCCTGATCTACAAGGCCGTGTCGAGCTGGTTCGTGCGCGTCACGGAGTTCAAGGACCGTCTGCTCGAGCTGAACGAGCAGATCACGTGGGCGCCCGAGAACGTCAAGCACGGCCAGTTCGGCAAGTGGCTCGAGGGCGCGCGCGACTGGTCGATCAGCCGCAACCGGTTCTGGGGATCGCCGATCCCGGTGTGGAAGTCGGACGACCCGAACCACCCGCGCGTCGACGTGTACGGCTCGCTCGAGGAGCTCGAGCGCGACTTCGGCGCGCTGCCCCGCAACGAGCAGGGCGAGGTCGACCTGCACCGTCCGTACATCGACGACCTGACGCGCCCGAACCCCGACGACCCGACCGGCAAGAGCACGATGCGCCGCATCGAGGACGTCTTCGACGTCTGGTTCGACTCGGGCTCCATGCCGTTCGCGCAGGTGCACTACCCGTTCGAGAACCGCGACTGGTTCGACACGCACGCGCCCGCCGACTTCATCGTCGAGTACATCGGGCAGACGCGCGGCTGGTTCTACGTGATGCACGTGCTGTCGGGCGCGCTGTTCGACCGCCCGGCCTTCACGGGCGTCTCGTGCCACGGCATCGTGCTGGGCAACGACGGGCAGAAGATGTCCAAGTCGCTGCGCAACTACCCGGATGTCAGCGAGGTGTTCGAACGCGACGGCTCCGACGCCATGCGCTGGTTCCTGATGTCGTCGAGCGTGCTGCGCGGCGGCAACCTCATCGTGACCGAGGAGGGCATCCGCTCGGGCGTGCGCGAGTTCCTGCTGCCGCTGTGGAACTCGTGGTACTTCTTCTCGACCTATGCCAACGCGGCGGGCGGCCCCGACGGCGCCGGCTACGAGGCCACGTGGCGCACGGACTCGACGGATGTGCTCGACCGGTACATCCTGGCGCTCACGGGCGACCTGATCCGGGACGTGGCCGCCGACCTCGAGCAGCTGGACTCCACGACCGCGGCCGCGCGCCTGCGCGACTTCGCGGAGGTGCTGACCAACTGGTACATCCGCCGCTCGCGCGACCGGTTCTGGACGGGCGTGACGGAGGATCCGCGGTCCCGCGAGGCATTCGACACGCTGTACACGGTGCTCGAGACCGTCACGCGCGTCGCGGCGCCCCTCGTGCCGCTGATCGCGGAGCGGGTGTGGCAGGGCCTCACGGGCGGTCGCAGCGTGCACCTGACCGACTGGCCGGATGCCGCCGCCTTCGCCGACGCGGCGGACATCCGCGAGGCCATGGACGCCGTGCGCGAGGCCTCCAGCGTCGCGAACGCGCTGCGCAAGAAGGAGGGCCTGCGGGTGCGCCTTCCGCTCGCGAAGCTCACCGTCGTGACGGCGCACGCGGGCGCGCTGTCGCAGTTCGAGGACATCCTGCGCGACGAGCTGAACGTCAAGGCCGTCGAGCTGGTCGAGCTGGGCGAGGGCACCGCCGCCGAGTACGGCATCTCCCACCGCCTGACGATCAACGCGCGCGTGGCCGGACCGCGCCTGGGCAAGCAGGTGCAGCAGGCGATCCGCGCCGCGAAGGACGGCTTCTGGACCGAGCAGGACGGCGTTGTGACGGTCGACGGCCTGGCGCTCGAGCCGGGGGAGTACGAGCTGGTGCTCGAGACGACCGGCCGCCCGGAGGGCGAGGCGCTCGCGCTGCTGCCGGGCGGGGGCTTCGTGCTCCTCGACACGACCACGACCCCCGAGCTCGAGGCCGAGGGGCTGGCGCGCGACGTCATCCGCGCCGTGCAGGACACGCGCAAGGCCGCCGGCTTCGACGTCAGCGACCGCATCCGCCTGACGCTCGCGTTCGCGCACGCGGACGACGCCGCGGCGGTGGAGAGCGCGTTCGACGTGGCCGACATCGCCGGGGAGACCCTGGCCGTCGAGCACGCCCTCGTCAGCGGCTCGGACGCGGGCGAGGCCGAGCACTCGGCCGTGATCGGCAAGGGCACCTACGCCAACGCGGGCGACTTCGTCGTCGCGGTGAGCCGGATCGGAGCGGGACAGTGAGCGACGCAGACGACATCGTCGAGGGCACGCCGGAGGACCGGCGCCGCGCCGACGCCGTGTACGAGGCGCTGCTGCAGCGCGCCGGCGAGCGCTGGGTGCAGCCGCGCGTGGAGCGCACGCGGCGCGTGCTCGAGCTGCTGGACGACCCGCAGCGCACGTACCGCGTGATCCACGTCACGGGCACGAACGGCAAGACGTCGACGAGCCGGATCATCGAGAGCCTGGTCCGCGCGCACGGGCTGCGCACGGGGCTGTTCACGAGCCCGCACCTTGAGCGGTTCACGGAGCGGATCCTGATCGACGGCCGCCCGATCGCGGATGCGGCGGTCGCGGACGCGTGGGACGAGATCGAGCCGTTCGTCGACATCGTCGACGCGGAGCTCGAGGCGGGCGGCGAGGAGCCGCTGACGTTCTTCGAGCTGCTCACCGTCCTCGCATTCGTCGCCTGCGCCGACGCGCCGATCGACGTGCTCGTGCTCGAGGTCGGCATGGGCGGCGCCTGGGATTCGACCAACACGGCCGACGGCGACGTCGCGGTCTTCGCGCCGATCGACCTGGATCACGCCGACCGCCTCGGCGACACGATCGCCGAGATCGCGACCGTCAAGGCGGGGATCATCAAGGACGGCGCGCGCGTCGTCTCGGCCCGCCAGGCGCCCGATGCCGAGCGCGTGCTGCGCCGTGTGGCGGCCGAGAAGGGCGCCGAGATCGCGTTCGAGGGCGCGGAGTTCGCCCTCACGGACGACCGGCTCGCGGTGGGCGGCCAGCTCATCACGGTGAAGGGCCTGGCGGGGGAGTACCCCGAGGAGTACCTGCCGCTGTACGGCCGCCACCAGGGGGCCAACGCGGCGCTCGCGATCGCCGCGGTCGAGTCGCTCATCGGCGACGCGTCGCAGCCGATCGCCGGCGAGGTCCTCACGGAGGGGCTCGCGGAGGCGACCTCCCCCGGCCGCCTGCAGCTCGTGGGCGTCGAGCCGACCGTGGTCGTGGACGCCGCGCACAACCCGCACGGCGCCGCCGCGCTCGCGACCGCGCTGCGCGAGGCGTTCGACTTCGACGAATGGGGCCTCGTGCTGGGCGTGCTCGGCGACAAGGACGCGATCGGCATCCTGCGCGAGCTCGCGCCCATCGCCGCGCACGTGTTCGTCACGGCGCCCGACTCCGACCGCGCGACGGACCCCGACGGGCTCGCCGACCTGGCGGAGAGCGCCGGCCTGCGCGTGACCGTGCACCCGAACCTGCCCGAGGCGGCCGACGCCGCGCGCGAATGGGCCGCCTCGGCGGAGCGCCGCGCGGTCGCAATCGCCGGATCCGTGGTGCTGGCGGGTGAGGCCCTCACGCTGTCCGAGGCCGAGGACTGGAAGTCCGGATGGCGGAGCTGACCCCCGAGGGCGCGCCGCGCCGCGCGCCGCGCTACCGGTCGCTCCCCGAGAAGCTCGGCCAGGTCGTGCTGGGCTTCGAGGCGATCGTCGTTTTCCTCGCCGGCCTGGTGATCTACGGCCTGCGCGCGCTGCCCGAGGGCGTCGCCCCGTGGTGGGGCATCGTCGCCGGCGTGGTCGTGGCCGTGGCGATGCTGCTCACGACGGGGCTGCTGCGGCACTCGTGGGGCTTCGGCATCGGATGGGCCCTGCAGGCGGTGGTCGCTCTCGGCGCGTTCGCCGTGCCGGCCATCCTGGTCGTCGCGCTCGTCTTCGGCGGCATGTGGGCGTATGCGACGATCGGAGGGGCACGGATCGAGCAGCGAGTGATCGAGCAGCGTGTCCAGAGCGAACGAGACAGCAAGGGATAAGACATGGCCACCGAAGAGACCCTCGTCCTGATCAAGCCGGACGGCGTCGCGCGCGGACTGACCGGAGCGATCCTCGCCCGCATCGAGGCGAAGGGCTACTCGCTCGTCGACATCCGCCTCGTCGAGCCCAGCCGCGACCTGCTCGCGCAGCACTACGCCGAGCACGAGGGCAAGCCGTTCTACGAGCCGCTCCTCGAGTTCATGATGTCGGGCCCGGCCGTCGCGATCCGCGTCGCCGGCAACCGCGTGATCGAGGGCTTCCGCTCGCTCGCCGGCACGACCGACCCCACCACCGCGGCGCCCGGCACCATCCGCGGCGACTTCGGCCGCGACTGGGGGGTCGCCGTGCAGCAGAACCTCGTGCACGGCTCGGACTCGCCCGAGTCCGCGCAGCGCGAGCTCGGCATCTGGTTCCCCTGAGCCCCGGCATCGGAACGGCCCCGGAGCGATCCGGGGCCGTTCCGCGTCTCAGAACAGGGCGTCCAGCACCTCGAGCCGCAGCTCGGCCAGCACCGCGATCGCCGCATAGCTGAGCACGGCCATCAGCGGCAGCCAGCCCATCAGCCGGTCCGCCGCGGCGCGCATGCGCGCGGGTGCCGGGAGGGCGCCGATTCGCACCGCGTGCAGCAGCACCGCGTAGAAGGACGGGATGGTCACGACCCAGGTCACCATGCACCACGGGCACAGCGTGCCGAGCACGTACACGCTCTGACCGATCAGCCACACGACGAAGCCGAACGCGGACGCCATCCCGAGCAGGAACACGGCCCAGAACCACCGGGCGAAACGCGCCCCGGCCAGGATCGCCGCGCCGACGACGACCGGGGCGATCCATCCGGCCAGGCCGAGGATCGGGTTCGGGAAGCCGAAGACCGCTCCCTGCCAGGACTCCAGGTTGCGCCCGCACTGCACGAGCGGGCTGAAGTCGCACGACGCGGACGCGCCCGGGTTCTCGAGGAGGTGCAGGCGCTCCATCGTGAGCGAGAAGGCGGCCCACCATCCGACGGCGCCCGCGATCACGAGCCAGACGGCGAGGGCCACGGGACGGTTTCGCGGTGCGGTCATCGGCTCATTCTCACCCCGCCGGGCTGTGGGGCCGCCGACACGAGGCGCGGCCGGCGCCGCCGAATGCGCGATCCGGGCCCGTGGTGCGATAATGACTCCTGACGCACACCGCGGCCGCGCCGCGACCCGCGTCGAATGAAGACTTCGGGGCAAGGGATGCTCCGCGCGACCAGAGCCGAGAGCCGGTCGCAGGCCGAGTGAGAGTTCGCGGGGCCGCCCAGGGGCGGCGCCGCCAGAGATTTCCGGGCGACGCGCGGATGTCCGCCCGCAGGGAGTACGCCAGCGATGGCTGAACAGAACAATGAGCACAGCGACGACAGCACCTTCGACGAGCCCTCGAGCGCGATAGCGCCCGAGACGGCCGCGGAGGCCCCCGAGGCGGAGCCGGCCGAGCAGACGCCCACCGAGGAGACGCCCGCCGAGCAGGAGCAGCCGGCTGAGCAGCCCGCCGATGCGGAGGCGCCCGCCGAGCCGGAGGCGGCCGAGCAGCCTGCCGAGCAGGCCGCGCCCGCAGCCGAGGACGCCCCCGCCGATGAGCCCGCGGCGGAGCCGGCCCGCGCTGAGGACACCGCGCCCGAGGAGACCGCGCCCGCGCCCGAGGAGCCGGCCGAGCCGGAGCTCCCGACCGCCGTCAGCCTGGGCCTCCTGCCCGAGAACTTCGTGTCGCAGGTGTCGACCGCGCTGCACTTCCACGCACCCGACGTCCAGCCGCTTCCCGCGCTGCCGGAGCCGGAGGAGCCCGCCCTGAGCGGCCGCTCCTCGCGTCGCCGTCGCCGTCGCGGCGGCGGGGACGCCGGCGAGGAGCAGCAGCAGGCCGAGCCGCGCGCGGAGGAGCCGCGTCGTCGCCAGCGCGTGGTCGAGGTCATCACCGAGCCGCAGCGCATCAAGGGCTCCACGCGCCTGGAGGCCAAGAAGCAGCGCCGTCGTGACGGACGCGAGGCGGGCCGCCGTCGCCCCGTCGTGACCGAGGCGGAGTTCCTGGCCCGCCGCGAGGCCGTCGACCGCCAGATGATCGTCCGCTCCAAGAACGGCCGCGTGCAGATCGCGGTGCTCGAGGACAACGTGCTCGTCGAGCACTACGTCGCCCGCAGTCAGGACGCGTCGCTGATCGGCAACGTGTACCTCGGTCGCGTCCAGAACGTCCTGCCCAGCATGGAGGCCGCGTTCGTCGACATCGGCCGCGGTCGCAACGCCGTGCTGTACTCGGGCGAGGTGGACTGGGACTCGGTCGAGACCGGCAACCAGCCGCGCCGCATCGAGCTCGCGCTCAAGCCGGGCGACAAGGTGCTCGTCCAGGTCACCAAGGACCCCGTGGGCCACAAGGGTGCGCGTCTGACCAGCCAGATCTCCCTGCCCGGCCGCTACCTCGTCTACGTGCCCGGCGGCGCCATGAACGGCATCTCGCGCAAGCTGCCCGACACCGAGCGCGCGCGCCTGAAGAAGATCCTCAAGGAGGTGCTTCCCGAGTCGTCCGGCGTGATCGTGCGCACGGCCGCCGAGGGCGCCACGGAGGAGCAGCTGACGCGCGACGTGAACCGCCTCACGTCGCAGTGGGCCCACATCAACGCCATGGTCGAGAAGGGCAACGCGCCCAGCCTGCTTCACAGCGAGCCCGACCTGCTGGTCAAGATCGTCCGGGACGTCTTCAACGAGGACTTCTCGAAGATGCTGATCCAGGGCGACGACGCGCAGCAGACCATCACGAGCTACCTCGAGGGCGTGGCCCCCGACCTGCTCGACCGCATCGAGAAGTACGAGGGCGACCGCGACCCGTTCGACGCGTTCCGCATCACGGAGCAGATCGAGAAGGCCCTCGACCGCAAGGTCTGGCTGCCCTCCGGCGGCTCGCTCGTGATCGACCGCACCGAGGCCATGACCGTGGTCGACGTCAACACCGGCAAGTTCGTCGGATCGGGCGGCAACCTCGAGGAGACGGTCACCAAGAACAACCTCGAGGCCGCCGAGGAGATCGTCCGCCAGCTGCGCCTGCGCGACATCGGCGGCATCATCGTGGTCGACTTCATCGACATGGTGCTCGAGTCCAACCGCGACCTCGTGCTGCGCCGCCTGGTGGAGTGCCTGAGCCGCGACCGCACGAAGCACCAGGTCGCCGAGGTCACGTCGCTCGGCCTCGTGCAGATGACGCGCAAGAAGCTCGGCCTGGGCCTGCTTGAGACGTTCAGCGAGCCCTGCGAGGTGTGCGCGGGCCGCGGTGTCATCGTGCACCACGACCCGGTCGTCAAGCACCGCCCGGCCGGCGGCAACGGCGGCAGCGGGGGTGGATCCGGCTCGGGTCGGCGCTCGCGCGGCGGCAGCGGCTCGTCCGGCGGGGGCTCCGCGGCCTCCCAGGGCGGCGGCAGCCCGGCCGCGAGCAACGGCGGCACGCACGTCATCACCGAGGGCGTGAAGTCGGCGCTCGCGCAGATCGCCGCCTCGACGATCGCCCACCCGCCCGAGAAGGCCGAGCCGCAGCAGCCTCAGATCCAGATCGAGCTTCCCGAGGGGCCGCGCACTCCCGCCGCGCCCGAGGGCCAGCCCGACCGCCCGAAGAAGTCGCGCCGCAAGCGCGGCGGCGGCGAGGCCCCCGCGGCGCCGAAGACCGAGACCGAGCAGCTGCTCGACTCGGTGCTGAACGCGCTGCCCGAGCCGAAGGCGCCCGGACAGGGGCGCAGCCGCAGCCGCCGGGTCACGACCGCCGCCCTCACCGGCACGGCCGTCTCGGTCACGCCGGTGCAGGTCACCGAGGACTGACTCCCAGGTCATCCGTTCGCCGCCCGTGGGTCCGCCCGCGGGCGGCGAACCGCGTTCCGGGCCGCGCCGGGTTAGAGTCCGCGGCGCTCGCGCGCGGTGACGCGCAGGCCCGAGGCGATCAGCGCGCGCACGAGGTGCTTGCCGTCGACGTGGCGGGCGCCGCCGGCGACCAGCCGCGGGATCATGTCGGCGGGCACGTCGTAGTGGTCCCGGTCGAACGCCCGCGCGGGCACGTCGTGCGCGGCCGCGAAGGCGTGGAGCTCCTCGAGGTCGGCGTCGCTGACGAGGTGCGCCCACAGCCGGCCGTGCGCCGGCCAGATCGGGTCGTCGACGAGAATGGCCACGCGGTCGAGCCTAATGACCGGCTGCGGCGCAGGGCGCGGGAACGGCGGCGACGCGCCGGTCGCGTGCTTTTGCCGGATGCGTCCGGAATCGGGTAGAGTAGACCTTTGGTGCGTCCCCTGTGTCGCGCGCCCTCGACGGCGGCGCGGCGAAAGTCTTGCAGACGCCCCCCGCGGCCAGCGGCAGCAAGCGAAGTCTTTCCGTGAGATCCGGAAGCCCCGGGGCTTCCCCAATGAAAACAAGGTGTGAAGTGGTTTACGCAGTTGTGCGCGCCGGCGGCCGGCAGGAGAAGGTCGAGGTCGGCACCATCGTTCAGCTCGACCGTGTGCAGGCTGCCGCGGGCGAGACCATCGAGCTGCCCGCCGTGCTCTACGTCGACGGCGACACCGTGACGACCGACGCCGAGAAGCTCGCCAAGGTCAAGGTCACCGCCGAGGTCGTCGGCAACCTGCGCGGCCCGAAGATCGTCATCCAGAAGTTCAAGAACAAGACCGGCTACAAGAAGCGCCAGGGCCACCGTCAGGACCTCACGCGCGTCAAGATCACCGGCATCAAGTAAGCGCGGAGGGTTCACCGAAATGGCACACAAAAAGGGCGCAAGCTCCACTCGTAACGGTCGCGACTCCAACGCCCAGCGACTGGGCGTGAAGCGCTTCGGCGGCCAGGTCGTCAGCGCGGGCGAGATCCTCGTCCGTCAGCGCGGCACGCACTTCCACCCCGGCGCGAACGTCGGCCGCGGTGGCGACGACACGCTCTTCGCCCTCGCCGCCGGTGCGGTCGAGTTCGGCAACAAGGGCGGCCGCAAGGTCGTCAACATCGTCGCCGGCGAGTAACACTCCCGGTGGGCTTCACGGACGGGGCGGGCTTCGGCCCGCCCCGTCCTGTCATTTCCCGGATGCCCGGCATCCACATCCAGAAGAGCGGTAGGGATCATGGTCACGTTCGTCGATGAGGTGACGCTTCATCTGCGTGCCGGCAAGGGCGGCAACGGCTGCGTCTCGGTGCACCGCGAGAAGTTCAAGCCGCTCGGGGGCCCGGACGGCGGCAACGGCGGCAACGGCGGCGACATCGTGCTGGTCGCCGACCCGCAGACCACCACGCTGCTGAGCTACCACCACTCGCCCCACCGCTCCGCCGGCAACGGCGGCTTCGGCATGGGCGACCACCGCTCGGGCGCCGTCGGCGAGACCCTCGAGCTGCCCGTCCCCGTCGGCACCGTGGTGAAGGACCCCTCCGGCGAGGTGCTCGCCGACATGATCGAGCCCGGCATGCGCTTCGTCGCCGCGCCGGGCGGACGCGGCGGCCTCGGCAACGCCGCTCTCGCTTCGCCCAAGCGCAAGGCGCCCGGCTTCGCGCTGCTCGGCACCCCCGGCTGGGAGGGCGACGTCGTCCTCGAGCTCAAGACCGTCGCGGATGTGGCCCTCGTAGGCTTCCCGTCGGCCGGCAAGTCGAGCCTGATCGCGGCGATCTCGGCCGCGCGGCCCAAGATCGCGGACTACCCGTTCACGACCCTGCACCCCAACCTGGGCGTCGTGCAGGCCGGCGACGTGCGCTTCACGGTGGCCGACGTGCCCGGCCTGATCGAGGGCGCCAGCGAGGGGCGGGGCCTCGGCCTCGAGTTCCTCCGCCACGTGGAGCGCTGCACCGCGCTCGTGCACGTGCTCGACTGCGCCACGCTCGAGCCCGGCCGCGACCCGCTCAGCGACCTCGAGGTCATCCGCGCCGAGCTCGGCGCCTACCCCGTTCCCGAGGGTCAGGTGCCCCTTCTCGAGCGCCCGCAGATCGTCGTGCTGAACAAGATCGACGTGCCCGAGGCCGAGGAGCTCGCGTCGTTCGTGCGCCCCGACCTCGAGGCGCTCGGCTACCGCGTGTTCGAGATCTCGACCGTCGCCCGCCGCGGCCTCCGCGAGCTGACCTTCGCGCTCGGCGAGATCATCGAGGAGCACCGCAGGACGCAGCCGGTCGCCGCCCCCAAGGAGCGCATCATCATCCGCCCCAAGGGCTCCGAGAAGGAGTTCAGCGTGCGCGTCGAGGGCGGCACGTACGGCCCGGTGTACCGCATCCTGGGCGAGAAGCCCGTCCGGTGGGTGCAGCAGACCGACTTCCAGAACGAGGAGGCCGTGGGCTTCCTGGCGGACCGGCTGGAGAAGCTGGGCGTCGAGGACGAGCTGTTCCGCGCCGGTGCCGTTCCCGGATCGACCGTGGTGATCGGCGAGGGCGAGTCGATCGTCTTCGACTGGGAGCCGTCGATCAGCTCTGCCGGCGAGCTCATCCAGGCACCGCGCGGCACCGATCCGCGCCTGCTGCAGGACACGCGCCGCACGAACGTCGAGCGCCGCGCGAAGTACCGCGAGCGGATGGACGCCCGCGCGGCCGCCCGGGCCGAGGCCGAGGAGCTGCGTCGATCGCGTCGGGAGGACGTCGAGGAGGACGAGCTGCTGTGACCGCGCGCGACCGATCCGAGCTCGCCACCGCGCAGCGCATCGTCGTCAAGGTCGGCTCGTCGTCGATCAGCGGCGAGTCCTCGTGGCGCATCCCGATGCTCGTCAAGGCGCTCGCCGACGCGCACCGGCGCGGCGCCGAGGTGCTGCTGGTCTCGTCCGGCGCCATCGCGACGGGCATGCCGTTCCTGAACCTCGAGACGCGCCCCACCGACCTCGCCACGCAGCAGGCCGCCGCGGCCGTGGGGCAGAACGTGCTCGTGTTCCGGTACCAGGAGGCGCTGCGCCCGTTCGGCATCGTCGCGGGCCAGGTGCTGCTGACCGCGGGCGACTTCGACAACCACACGCACCGCAGCAACGCGCAGCGCGCGATCGAGCGCCTGCTCGGGCTGCGCATCCTGCCCATCGTGAACGAGAACGACACGGTCGCGACGCACGAGATCCGCTTCGGCGACAACGACCGGCTCGCGGCCCTCGTGGCGCAGCTCGTGGAGGCCGACGCCCTCGTGCTGCTCAGCGACATCGCCTCGCTGTACACGCGTCCGCCGAGCGAGCCCGGCGCCGAGCCGCTCGACGTGATCGCGCACGACGCGGACCTCAGCGATCTCGAGTTCGGATCCACGGTCGTCAACAGCGTCGGCACCGGGGGAGCGGCGACCAAGGTGTCGGCCGCGCGTCTCGCCGCGAGCGCCGGGATCGGCGTGCTCGTCACGAGCGCCGACCTCGTCTCCGAGGCGCTGTCGGGCGGCCCGGTCGGCACGTGGTTCGAGCCCTCGCCGTCCCCGACCGTGCGGCCGCTCGGTACACTCGCGGAATAGCCCCACCGCGTCTTCCGACCACCCTGGAGATCCCGAAATGAGCACCGTCGACGTCCCCGAGGTCACGATCGACACCCCCCAGGACCGGCTGCGTCTCGCGAAGGACGCCGCCCGCGTCACCGCGCGCCTGACGAGCGGTCAGAAGGCCGATGCGCTCCACGCGATCGCCGACGCCCTCCTCGCGCACGCGGACGAGATCAACGCCGCGAACGCGGACGACCTCGCCCGCGGAGAGCGCGACGGGATCGGCGCGGGGCTGCTGGACCGGCTGCGCCTCGACTCGGCGCGCGTGGAGGGCCTCGCGTCCGCGGTGCGCGACATCGCCGCGCTGCCGGATCCGGTCGGCCAGGTCGTGCGCGGGCACCGGATGCCCAACGGCGTGAACCTCGAGCAGGTCCGCGTGCCGTTCGGCGTGGTGGGCGCCATCTACGAGGCCCGGCCCAACGTGACGGTCGACATCGCCGCCCTGGCCCTGCGGTCGGGCAACGCGGTCGTGCTGCGCGGCGGCAGCGCCGCGGCGTCCTCCAACGCCGTGCTCGTCTCCGTGATGCGGGACGCGCTCGAGCAGCAGGGGATCGCGCCCGACGCCATCCAGACGGTCGATCCCTTCGGGCGCGACGGCGCCAAGGCGCTCATGCACGGTCGCGGCTTCATCGACGTGCTCGTTCCGCGCGGCAGCGCGGGACTCATCGAGGCGGTCGTGACGGAGTCGACCGTCCCGGTGATCGAGACCGGCGCGGGCAACGTCCACATCGTGCTGGACGAGAGCGCGCCCGACGAGTGGGCGCGCGACATCGTCGTGAACGCCAAGGTGCAGCGTCCCAGCGTGTGCAACGCGGTCGAGACGGTCCTCGTGGTCCGCGGCGCGGCGGAGCGCCTCGTGCCGCAGGTCGCGTCGGCGCTGCAGGAGCGCGGCGTGACCGTGCACGGCGACGACGACGTGCAGCGGCTGGCACCGGGCGCCGTGGCGGCGACCGAGGAGGACTGGGCGACCGAGTACGGCACGCTCGATGTCGCCTTCGGCGTCGTCGACAGCCTCGACGACGCGATCGCGCACATCCGCCGATACTCGACGGGTCACACCGAGTCGATCATCACGACCGACATGCGCAACGCCGAGCGCTTCCTGGCCGAGGTCGACTCGGCCGTCGTGCTCGTGAACGCGTCGACCCGCTTCACGGACGGCGGGGAGTTCGGCTTCGGCGCCGAGGTCGGCATCTCGACGCAGAAGCTCCACGCGCGCGGCCCGATGGGCCTTCCGGAGCTGACCAGCACGAAGTGGCTCGGCCGTGGCGCCGGGCAGGTGCGCGCCTGAGCGATAAGCTGTAACGACACGATCCACGACGCGTGTCACAACCCGAACGGAGCACGAATGGACTTCGCCGCAGCGCTTGCGGTCGCCGCCGCTGAGACCGAACATCACGGCAACCCGATGCTGACGACCCTGCCCTTCGGGATCACCGCGGCGGTCGTGTTCGCGCTCCTGGCGATCGTCACGGCGTCGTATCGGAACGTGTCCAACCGTCACGCCCACAAGGTCGAGGCGCACGTCGAGCACGAGACGGGTCACGGCCACTAGGTCGTCCGGGTGACGGTGCAGCCGAGGCCTCCGCGGATCGGGGTGATGGGCGGGACGTTCGATCCCATCCACCATGGTCACCTCGTGGCCGCGAGCGAGGTCGCGCAGTCCTTCGACCTCGACGAGGTCGTCTTCGTGCCGACGGGTCACCCGTGGCAGAAGGAGGACGTCTCGCCGGCCGAGAGCCGGTACGAGATGACCGTGATCGCGACCGCCTCGAACCCCCGGTTCACCGTCAGCCGCGTGGACGTCGACCGCGACGGCCCCACCTACACGGTCGACACGCTGCGCGACCTCAAGGCGCAGCGGCCGGACGCCGAGCTCTTCTTCATCACGGGCGCGGACGCCGTGGCGCAGATTCTCAGCTGGAGAGACCACGATGAGCTGTGGGATCTCGCCCATTTCGTCGCGGTCTCGCGTCCGGGGCACATCCTGGACATCGAGGGACTGCCGAGCACCGACGTGAGCCAGCTGGAGATCCCCGCGCTGGCGATCTCGTCGACCGACTGCCGCGACCGAGTGCGCCGCGGATTCCCCGTCTGGTACCTCGTGCCCGACGGCGTCGTGCAGTACATCGCGAAGCATCATCTGTATCGGAGCAAGGCATGAGCACACCGGACCAGCCTTCGCAGCCGCTCACTCGTCGCAGGCTGCGCGAGTTGAAGATGACCGGACAGACCCCGGTGATCACCCCCGAGGACATCGCGCGCGCCGCGGTGCAGCCGGAGCCCGAGGCTCCGGTCGCCGAGACCGCGCCCGCCGCCGAGGCTCCCGAGACCGCGGAGACGCCCGAGGCGGAGCCCGCGGACGCAGACAAGCCCTTCGCCCTGCCGGAGACGTCCGTCGAGTACCCGGTGCTCGCCGCCCAGGCGGACGAGCCCGTGGACCGGCCCGAGACCGCCAAGGCCGAGGAGGCCGCCGCGTTCGAGCGCGCCGCGCAGGAGTCGACCGCGCCGGGCACGGGCGGGCGGCCGCTCACGCGGCGGGAGATCCGCGAGCAGGAGCGCCTCCGCACCGCACAGCTCCAGGTCGTGCTGCCGCCCGTCGAGGGCGTGCCGGCCATCCCCGTGCAGGGACCCGAGGAGCGGCCCGCCGAGGACGCGACCCCCGAGCCCGAGGGTGCGGAAGCGCAGGAGGCGCAGCTCGCCGCGATCGAGACCGTCGTCGTCGGTGAGAACGAGACCTCCGTGGTGTACGAGGTCGTCGAGGTCCCGTTCGCCGACGAGCCGCGCGGCGACGGCGAGGTCACGCAGGACGAAGAGCCGGCCACCGCGGACGAGGTCCACGAGCTCGTCTACGAGGAAGAGGCTGACGAGCAGGATCGAGCCGAGGACCCGGACGGCGGCGACGTCGAGGCGGCCGAGCCGGCGCACCGGGCGGACGAGGAGTTCGCCGACCGCGCGGTCGAGACCGTGTTCGTCGTCGAGGACGCGCCGACCGGGGAGGTCCGCGCCGCCGAGGAGAAGCAGCAGGGGGCCGCGCCGACGTTCGGCCAGCGGCTGTTCGCTCCCGAGCCCCGTGAGGACCAGCCGGAGTCGTTCGAGCAGATCCTCACGCACGCGGCCGACTCGAGCGGCTCGTCCACGGCCGGCAGCACCCTCATCCTGGCATCCGACCCGAGCACGATCCCGCTCTCGGCGCCGATCACGGCGACCGGCGAGCTGATCGTCACGAGCTCGCACACGCTGCCCGAGGGCTTCGGCTCGCGCGGTCACGCGCAGGGCGCGCAGGACGGCAAGGAAGTGGATGTCGTGCTTCTCGACGGCGAGCTCCCGCTCGCGTCGTCGCCGATGCCGCTCTCCGCGAGTGACGCGGTGAGCACATCGAAGAGCCCGTCGGAGGTGATCCGCCCGCCGGCACCGGAGAAGACCCACCGCCTGACTCTGCTGCTCGGCATCACGGCGGGCGTCCTGGGCATCGCACTCACCGGCGTGGTGGTCGCCGCCTTCACGACGGGAGTTCTGGGCTGATGGCCTCTGCCGAATCGATCGACATGCTGAAGATCGCCGCGGACGCGGCGTCGTCGAAGGGCGGCGAGGACCTCGTCGCCCTCGACGTGTCGGAGCCGCTGCCGCTGGTGGACGTGTTCCTCCTCGTCACCGGCCGCAGCGAGCG
Organism: Microbacterium sp. MEC084; assembly: GCF_004514465.2. NCBI lineage: Bacteria > Bacillati > Actinomycetota > Actinomycetes > Micrococcales > Microbacteriaceae > Microbacterium > Microbacterium sp. MEC084. Next base: position 82,572 of record NZ_MYFP02000006.1, read on the forward strand.
CAACGTCGCCGCCATCGCGGACGAGATCGAGGACAAGCTGCACGAGGCCGGCGTCCGCCGCCTGCGCCGCGAGGGCCGCGCCGAGTCGCGCTGGGTGCTCCTCGACTTCGGCGACCTCGTCGTTCACGTGTTCCACCAGGAGGAGCGCGCCTTCTACGCGCTCGAGCGCCTGTGGAAGGACTGCCCGGTGCTGCCGGTCGAGGTCGACACGACGCGCCCGGCGGAGTGAGCCGATTTCACGTGCGCGTCGACGTGTTGTAAGCTGAATGAGTTGCCCGGGGCTTCTACCGGGCAGCATCTGGGCCTGTGGCGCAGCTGGTAGCGCACCTGCATGGCATGCAGGGGGTCAGGGGTTCGAGTCCCCTCAGGTCCACCAAGAACCCCCGGTCTTCCGGGGGTTTTTCGCATCCCCGGCCGACCCGGGGACCGTCCATCCCCCTCGCCTCCCCGGACTCCGCATGGCCTCCACTCTCACCACGGGCAGCCCGTGGCGCGTCATCCTGTCGTTCACCGTGCCCCTGCTGCTCGGAAACGTCGCGCAGCAGCTGTATCAGTTCGCCGACACCGTGGTGGTGGGGCGCTGGCTGGGTGTCGACGCGCTGGCCGCCGTCGGCGCGACCGGACCGCTGCTGTTCCTCCTGCTCGGCTTCGCATGGGGCCTCACGTCGGGGTTCGCGATCCCGACCGCCCAGGCGTATGGCGCGCGGGACGACGACGCCGTGCGACGGTCGGTCGCATCCGGTGCGATCCTCACCGGCATCGCGAGCGTCGTGATCACCCTGGTGGCCCCGCTCGTGGCGCGGCCCGGGCTGGAGCTGCTGCAGACGCCACCCGAGCTGCTGGAGGCCGCGACGGTGTTCACCCAGGTGAGCTTCCTCGGCGCGGGCGCGACGATGTTCTTCAACCAGCTGTCGGGCATCATCCGCGCGATCGGAGACAGCCGCACGCCGCTGCTGTTCCTCGCTCTCGCGTGCGGGCTCAACGTCGTGCTCGTGATCCTCATGGTCGGCCCGCTCGGGTGGGGCGTCGCCGGAGCGGCGCTCGCGACCGTGCTGTCGCAGGCCGTGTCGGTCGCGCTGTGCCTGCTGTACGTGTGGCGGCGCATGCCCGTGCTGATCGTGCGACGAGCGCAGTGGCGGGTCTCGCGTGCCGACCTCGCCGAGCACCTGCGGCTCGGACTGCCGATGGGCTTCCAGGCGTCGATCATCGCGATCGGCATCCTCACCGTGCAGGTCGCGCTGAACACGCTCGGGTCCGAGGCGGTGGCCGCGTACACGACCGCATCGCGCGTGGACAGCCTCGCTCTCGCGTTCCTGCAGTCGCTCGGCCTCGCGGTGTCGATGTACACGGCGCAGAACCTCGGCGGCGGGCGGCCCGACCGGATCCGCCGCGGCGTCGTGCAGGCCGTGCGGATGGCGCTCGTGGGATCCGTGCTGCTCGGCGTCGTGCTCGTCGCGTTCGGCGCCTCGATCATCCGGGTGTTCGTGGGCGACGGCGCAGACGAGGTCGTCGAGCTCGCGCACCTGATGCTCGTGATCAACGGGGTCACGTACTCGTTCCTCGGAGTGCTGTTCGTACTGCGCGGGGCCCTGCAGGGGCTGGGGCAGGCGATGGTGCCCACCGTGACCGGCGTGATCGAGCTCGTGGCGCGCATGTTCGCCGCGATCGCTCTCGGCGGGGTGCTCGGGTTCTTCGGCGTCGCGGCGAGCAACCCGCTGGCGTGGCTCGCGGCGCTGTTCATCCTCGTGCCGGCCTACGTGCGCGCGCACCGCCGCCTGGCGGCCATGCCGATCACCGCCGAGGTGACCACGGCCACGACGCCGATCGCCGTGATCGGCCCCACGGACGGGTCCATGGTCGTCGACGCCGTGCTCACCGCGCCGGTTCCGGTGGTCGTGCCGCGGCGGATGCCGTTCGCGCGGTCCGGGCGCTGAGCGGCTGATCTCGGGCTGACCGTCGGGTCAGACGGGCGTCTCCACCTCGCCGTCGCCCCGCTCTGCCGCGCGACGGCGCCGCGTCCGGTCCAGCACGGCCATCGCGGGAGTCGCCGCGACCCCGTGGATCAGGACCGATCCCAGGATGACGAGCGACACGACGGCCCACAGGCGCTCGGCTCCCGGGAACTCGCCGTTCTGCAGCGCATAGGCGATGTAGAACAGCGACCCCACGCCGCGCACGCCGAAGACGGCGATCACGCCGCGTTCGCGCGGACCGGTCTTGCCGGGGGTGAGGCCGAGCCACCCCGTGACGGGCCGGATCACCAGGAGGAGGACGGCGGCGAAGAGGACGTCGGGGACGGTGATCGACTCGAGCAGTCCGCGCGCCACGGCTCCGCTCAGCAGGATGAGCACGACGACCGTGAGCAGACGCTCGATCTGCTCCACGAACGTGTGGAGCACCGAGTGGAGACCGTGCGCGTGCTCGCCGGCCCGGATCGTGCAGGCGCATACGAACACGGCGATGAAGCCGTAGCCCTCCGCCACCTCGGCGACGCCATAGGCGAGGAACGTCGCGCCGAGCGCGATGAAGCCGTCGGCGCGATCCGCGAAGCCGAGGCGCTCGGAGATCGACGAGAAGAACATCCGCCGCAGCGCCCATCCGACCGCGAGGCCTGCCACGAGGCCGATGCCGATCCGCCAGACCACATCGATCAGCAGCCACTCGCCGAGCCAGCCCGAGGGCGCGAGGCCGGCCATGCTGACCGCGATCGCGGCGTAGGTGAAGGGGAACGCCAGCCCGTCGTTGAGGCCCGCCTCGGACGTGACGGCGAAGCGCGCCTCGTCGTCGTCGCTGCCCTCCTCGGTGAGGGGCTCGCTGACCTGCACCTCGCTCGCCAGCACCGGATCGGTCGGTGCGAGCGCCGCGGCCAGCAGCAGGGCGGCGGCCGCGCCCAGCCCGAGGCCCCACCAGCCGACGATGGCCACAGCGACGATCGAGAGGGGCACGTGATTCCCAGCAGCCGCCACGTGGTCGACCACGTGCGCCACGCGAATCTCCTGTTGATCGCCAGCCCGGCGCCCATCAGTGACACGATCACGCAGACCTCGGTGATGTGCAGCGCGAGCTCGGGGTGTGCGATCGGATCGGGGTCCGGAAGGCCGGGGAAGAGCGCGAAGGCGCCCATGCCGGCCGCGACGAACACCATGGGCATGGATACGGGCACCCTGCCCAGCAGGCGCGGCAGGAGCGCCGCCACCAAGGTCGCGATGCTCGCCGCGAGGTACAGCAGGCCCACCGGATCCAACGCCATCCCGCCATCCTCGTCGCGGTGGCGTGCAGGCGCGAGCACTGGCGACGTCGCCTGCGTGTGTGCTAGCCGGGTCGGGTTCGGACGGCTCGCATCCGCTCGAACGCTCCGGCGCGACCGACACAGCGCTGACAGATGTGAACGCATCGCGCTGACAGGCGTCACGCGCTCGGTGGTGACCAATCTCTCGGCCCCTGCGCGGGCTTGATCGGTTCGACCCAGCCCGCTTTCGAGAGACGAATGGCTGATCTCGGTTCGGACGGCCAGACGCCGCCGCGGTGCATATTCACACCAGACCGGGCGGCGGCGTGCGAATAATCGGATCGGGCCCGACGCTCATTCTGGCGCTCGGTCAGCCGCAGCACGATTTCCGCGTGATAGGCCAACCGTGCGTCGGGGCGGAGCCAGAGGAACGACTTCGCCCATTGCCGGTCCCAATCGGCCGCGCAGAGGCAGGCGAGCACGAGGGGCCCGAAGATCAGGGACAGTCGCACCTGCTGTTCAGCCTCGGGAGGAAATGCGCCCGCGATCGCATTGATGGTCAGGCTCAGCGCGTCCAAGGCGTTGCGAATAAATTCGACCATTTCCGCCATTTCCTCGATCGCGCAAGCCGTCCCGCACATTGTGGCACGAAGGTCGAAGCAGTTGGGAAGACAGTATGTGAGCCGCCCCCCCGAATTCACGTGGGTCCGAAAGGATTCGTACGTCGGCGTCGGCCTCGCCGGAATCGCATAGGCGCATCATGGTGTCGACGGTCACTGGGAGCATCGACGCCGGCTGCGCCGCCTCGCTCGTCCTGAGGGTCGACACGGCGACCGCGCCCGGCGCTGACGTCCTCTGGCAGCGGACCGGACGTCGGCGGTCCTCGTCTCAGTCGCTCATTGCCGTTCCCCACAGGCTGCGCGACATTCGAACGAATGTCCGAGGGTGGTGGGATGATGGGGGCATGCCACGGTTCACGGATGCGGATGCCTCGGGGTGGGAGTTCACGCCCGGTGAGTTGGCGCGGACGCGGGCGATCGTGGAGCGGTTGAAGGCGATCCGGGGGGAGCGGGCGGGGCTGGATGCCGAGGAGGCGGCGCTGCAGGCGGAGGCGATGGGCATCGCGATCGACCAGATGGGGCGGATGCCGGATGCGAGCGTGTACGAGTTCCCGGTCCGGTCCATGGCCGCCGAGCTCGCGCTGGCGACGAAGGAGTCGCCGCGGGCGATGCAGGGCCGGATGGACCGCGCGCACACGCTGGTGACCCGGTTCCCGGCGACGCACGCGGCGCTCGGGGAGGGACGGATCACCTCCCGGCACGCGCAGGTCATCGCAGAGGCCGGTGCGGACCTCGATGAGGATGCGGTGCGGGCGGCGTTCGAGTCGGAGATCCTCCCGCTGGCGGAGAAGGCGACCCCGTATCGCACCAAGGCGCTGGCTGCGCGGGTGGCGGAGAGGCATCAGCCGGTGTCGGCGACGGTGCGGCATGAGGAGGCGCGGGAGCGGCGGGGCGTGTGGGTGGAGGACCAGCCGGACGGGCAGGCGGTGCTGTGCATCAGCGGCCCCGCGTACGTGATCCACGCGGCCCATGATCGGCTGACCGCGCAGGCCCGGGTGGTGAAGCGCGCCCGTGGCGGGTCGGAGGATCCGGCGGTCGCGGCGGACGAGCGGGGCCTGAGGCGGCTGCGGGCGGATCTCGCACTGGACCTGCTGCTGTCGGGCATGCCGTCCGGTCACCCGGTCGAGGCGCACATCGCCGCGAGCATCGAGGTCACGATCCCGGTCACCACCCTCGCCGGTCTCGACGACGAGGCGGCGCTGCTGGCGGGGTATGGGCCGATCGATGCGGACACCGCCCGCCGCCTCGCGGCGGGTGCGGTGGGGTGGGAGCGGCTGTTCCTACACCCCGACACCGGGGCCCTCCTCACGGTCGATCACCGCACCCCGACGGCGGCGCAGCGGCGGTACCTGCTGGCGCGGGATGGGACGTGCCGGGTCCCGGGGTGCGCCACCAAGGCGAAGAACTGCGACATCGACCACACGATCCCGTGGTCCAAGGACGGCCCCACCAGCGTGGACAACACGGCCCACCTGTGCGAGCCGCATCACATGATGAAGCACTACTCGCCCTGGGACGTCGACCAGGTCGGGAGGGGGATCCTGCGGTACCGGTCCCCGGCCGGGTACGAGTACTACGACACCCCTTACCGCATCGAGTACGTCGGTGGCGGCGCACCACCCTTCTGACGTGCGGGGCGGCTGAGTGCCGAGCGTCAGCACCCAGTGCCGGCGGGCGCTCGGGCGCCTGACCGCCACCCGTCGCCGTCACGTCCACGGGTGGTCCCACCGTCCGTCCGCCTGCGCCGCCGCGACCTCGGCGAGCCCGCCGGGGCGCATCCGGCCGTCGGCGATCAGCCGCTCGACCTTCGAGATGTTGAGGCGGGACCCACTTCGACGCCGGGCGCCGCCGCGCGTATCGCTGCAGGTAGGTCTCCTCGTCGCCGCCGCGGCGGACGGCGGAGACCCATCCGAAGCAGAGCCCCACGTCCACCAGCTCGTCCGAGCTGAGCGAGGCGGGCACGACGCCCTTCCGCGTCAGCCGGAGCCACACGACCCGGGTCTCGGGCCCGGCCTGCTCCAAGAACGCCTCCACGTCGGCCACCGACGGGCGGTCGAGAACGGGTTCGCCGTCGATCTCCGTCATGGCGGCACGCTACTGCGCACATCGGACATCGCCGGGAGCGCGGCGGGCAGGATGGACGCATGAGCCTCCCCGAGCCGCTGTCGCGCAGCAAGCCGGTGTTCGCCGCCCCGATGGCGGGCGGCCCGAGCACGCCGGCGCTGGTGATCGCGGCGGCGCGCGCCGGCCACTTCGCGCAGCTCGCCGCCGGATACAAGGCCGTCGACGCGCTGCGCACGGACATCGGGGCGGTGCGCGAGGCGGGAGTCGACCTGTTCGGCGTGAACCTCTTCGTGCCGAACATCCATCGCATCGACGACGCGGCGTACGCCCGCTACTGGGAGCGCATCGCGCCGAGCGGGACGTCGATGCCCGCGAAGACCGAGGACGACGACGCCTGGGGCGCGAAGGTCGAGCTGCTGCTGGCCGACCCCGTGCCCGCCGTCAGCTTCACATTCGGCCTTCCCGAGCGCACGGTGATCGACGCCTTCCGCGACGCCGGCACGCTGGTCCTGCAGACCGTCACGTCGGCCGCCGAGGCGCGGAGCGCGATCGACGCCCGCATCGATGTGCTCGTCGTCCAGGGATACGGGGCCGGCGGCCACTCCGGCGTGTGGGAGGCCGGGGTGCTCCCGGCAGCGGTCCCGCTTGTCGACCTCGTGCGGGGCACCCGGGAGGCCGTGGCCGCTCCCATCGTCGCGACAGGAGCGGTGTCGCGCCGCGATCAGGTCGCCGAACTGCTCGATGGGGGCGCTGACGCCGTGGCGGTGGGCACGGCGCTGCTCCGGGCGCGCGAGAGCGGCACGTCGAGCGTGCACCGGTCCGCCCTCGCGGATCCCGCGTTCGCGCGCACCGAGCTCACCCGCGCGTTCACGGGGCGGCCCGCGCGGGCGCTCGTGAACCGATTCGCCGAGGCCCACTCGGCGCACGCGCCCTCGGGCTATCCTGCGATCCACCACCTGACCCGGGCGATGCGGGCGGACGCCGCGGCGCGCGGCGACAGCGGAGGGGTGCACCTGTGGGCGGGGGAGGGCTGGCGGGACGCCAGGGAAGCGCCTGCGGCGGAGATCCTCCGTGACCTGACGCCGTGAGCGGTGGCGCGATCGGCCGGCCGACGGGGCCGTCGATCGCGCCGCGCGCAGGGCCTACAGGGTCGCGGCGTCGATCACGAAGCGGTAGCGGACGTCGCTCGAGAGCACGCGCTCATACGCGTCGTTGATCTGCGTCGCCTCGATGAGCTCGATCTCGGGCGCGATCCCGTGCTCCGCGCAGAAGTCGAGCATCTGCTGCGTCTCGGCGATCGACCCGATCGTCGAGCCGGAGAACGAGCGGCGGTTCGCGAACAGCGTGAAGAGGGTGACGGGCAGCGGCTCCGGCGGGGCGCCCACGTTCACCATGGTGCCGTCGAGCGCGAGCAGCGACAGGTAGCGGTCGACGTCGAGGGGCGCGCTGACCGTGTTCACGATGAGGTCGAACCGGTTGGCGAGCCGCTCGAAGGTCTCGGGGTCCTCGGTCGCGAAGCACTCGGATGCGCCGAACGCGATCGCGTCGTCCTGCTTGGCGAGCGACCGGGACAGCACCGCGACTTCGGCGCCCATCGCCGCGGCGATCTTGACGGCCATGTGGCCGAGGCCGCCCAAGCCGACCACCGCGACGCGCTTGCCCGGTCCCGCGTTCCAGTGCGCGAGCGGCGAGTACGTGGTGATCCCCGCGCAGAGCAGGGGAGCGGCGGCCTCGTACGGGATCGCCTCCGGCACCTTCAGCACGAAGTCGGCGTCGACGACGATGTGCGTCGCGTAGCCGCCCTGCGTGATCGTGCCGTCGACGTCCATCCCCGCGTAGGTCTGGATGTTGCCCTTGAGGCAGTAGTTCTCCATGCCGGCCCGGCAGTTCTCGCACTCGCGGCACGAGTTGACCATGCAGCCGACGCCGACCCGGTCGCCGACTGCGTGCCGCGTGACCTCCGGGCCGACCTCGACGACCTCGCCCACGATCTCGTGCCCGACGACCTGCGGGTAGGCGATCGGCCCCCACTCGCCGCGGACCGTGTGGATGTCGCTGTGGCAGATTCCGGCGTAGCGGATGGCGATCAGCACGTCGTTCGCGCCGACGTCGCGCCGCTCGATCGTGATCGGCACGAGCGGCTCGGTGGCGGACGGGGCGGCATAGGCGTTCACGGTGAGCATGTGGTCCACGTTAGGCCGCTCATCGGGCCACGGGCTCCGATCGCGTCGGCATCGGCCCCGTGCCCCGGCATCAGCGGGGTTCGATCGCGAGGATCCGGTCGTCGCCCTCGGTCGGCGTGCCGCGGCCGTCCGTGTTGTTCGTCAGGATCCAGAGCTCGCCGGACGGCGCGACCGCGACGTCGCGCAGGCGGCCGTACTCGCCCGCGAAGAGCTCGGAGGAGGTCGACGGGTCGGCGACCGGCACCGTCCGCAGCACCGCGCCGCGGAGGTTCGCGATGTAGACCGTGCCGCCGGCGATCGCGATGCCGCTCGGGCTGGCCTCGGACGGGGCCCACTGCTGCACGGGGTCGACGAAGCGCTCGTCGCCGCCGATGCCCTCGACCTCGGGCCAGCCGTAGTTCGCGCCCGCCTCGATGACGTTGAGCTCGTCCCACGTGTCCTGGCCGAACTCCGACGCGAACATCGTCCCGTCGTCGGCCCACGCGATGCCCTGCGGGTTGCGGTGCCCGAAGCTGTAGACGAGGGAGCCGCCGAAGGGATTGTCGTCCGGGACGTCGCCGTCGGGCGTCATGCGGAGGATCTTGCCCGCGAGGCTCTCGAGATCCTGCGCGGCCGCGCGGTCGCCCGCGTCTCCGACCGTGGCGTAGAGCATGCCGTCGGGCCCGAACGCGATCCGGCCGCCCGAGTGGACGCTCGCGGAGGGCAGCCGGTCGACGATCGTCTCGCCCCCGCCGAGGCGCAGCGATCCCGGGTCGCCGTCGATCGCGTACCGCTGGATCCGGTTCCCGTCGGCGGCGGTGGAGTACACGTAGAGGCGGTCGCGGTCGTCGACCGCGACCCCCAGCAGCCCGGACTCGCCGAACGCGGTGACGTCATCGATCGTGCCCACGACCCGTGCGCCGGCGCCCGTCAGCTCCAGGATCTCGCCGGTGTCGCGGGCGCTGATGAGCGCCGTGTCTCCGAGGAACGCGATCGACCACGGGGCGTCGAGACCCTCGGCGATCACCCGCGGCGAGGCGGGCTCCGCCGGCGTCGTCGAGCCGCGAGGGACGGATGCGGTCGCCGACGGCGCCGGCGTCTTGGCTGCGTCGGGGCCGCACCCGGCGAGTGCGAGCGATGCGGCGACGCCGATCAGCGCCAGGAGCGCTCGTCGCGAGGTGCTCATGCCCCGACGCTAGGCGATCCGCGCGCCGGCGGCACCCGTCTCACGCCAACCGCCCGCGGCTCGCGTCCTGGGCGGCGAGCGGCCGCGCGCAGGACCCGCCCTCGGTGTCCGCTCCCGGGCGTAGCCTGCAGGGGTGACGACGGGGGCTGCGACCACGGATGACGGCACGCGCGTGCGCCGCCGGGTGCTCGCGATCGCGATCCTGGCCTCGTCCGTCGCGTTCCTCGACTCGAGCATCGTCAACGTCGCCCTGCCGGCGATTCGCGGGGAGCTGGGCGGGGGGCTCGCGGGACAGCAGTGGGTGGTCAACGCCTACCTGGTCACGCTCGGCGCGCTCATCCTGGTCGCCGGCTCGCTCAGCGACCTGTACGGGCGCCTGCCGGTCCTGCGCATCGGACTGATCGGGTTCCTCGTGGCATCGCTCGCGATCGCGGCGGCGCCGTCCATCGAGTTCCTCGTCGTGGCGCGCGCCGTGCAGGGCGTCGCCGGCGCCCTGCTCGTGCCGAGCTCGCTCGCGCTGATCACCTCCCAGTTCGACGAGGCGGCCCGGGGTCGCGCGATCGGCGCGTGGACGGCCGCCACCAGCGCCGCGATGCTCGTGGCGCCGCTCCTGGGCGGACTCTCGATCGACCTCGCCTCCTGGCGCTGGGCCTTCCTGATCAACGTGCTGCCGATCGGGGCGACGCTCTGGCTGCTCGCGGGGCTCCGGATCGCGGATACGCGGCGGCCCGGGGTGCGGGTCGACCTCGCCGCGTGCGCGCTGTGCGCGCTCGGGCTCGGCGGCATCGTGTTCGCCCTCATCGAGGGTCCGCGTCTCGGATGGGACCAGCCGGCGGTCCTCGCAGCGGCCGCCGCGGGCGTCGTTCTGTTCGCCGGCTTCCTGTTGCGGCAGGCGCGGGCGGCGCATCCGATCATGCCGCTCGCGCTGTTCCGCATCCGGAACTTCTCGGCCGGCAACCTCGCGACGACGTTCATCTACGCGGCGCTCGCGCTCAACGGGTTCGCGGTCGTCGTCTACCTCCAGGAGGGCGCGGGGCTGTCCGCCACGCTCGCGGGACTCGCGTCGCTGCCCGTGACCGTGATCATGGTGCTCGGCAGCTCCCACGTCGGCGGATGGTCCGCGCGCTGGGGCGCGCGCATCTTCATGACGGTCGGCCCGGCCGTCATGGCTGCCGGGGCGGCGCTGCTGCTGACGGTCGGCCGGCCCTTCGACTACTGGCTGCAGGTGCTGCCCGGGATCGTGCTGCTGGGGGTCGGGCTGACCCTGACCGTCGCCCCGCTGACGAGCGCGGTGCTCGGCTCGGTCGACGCGGAGCGCTCCGGCATCGCCTCGGCGGTCAACAACGCGGTCGCGCGGGTGGCCGGGCTGCTGGTGGTCGCGGTGATCGCGGTGATCGCCGGGGGAGACCTCGATCTGGCGGGCTTCCATCGGGTCGCGGTCGCGACCGCCGTGCTGTTCGCGGCCGGCGCTCTCGCGTCGTGGGCCGGCATCCGCGACCGTCGCGGAACCTGATCCTCCGCGAGGATGCCGGGTCAGCCCGCGTCGAGCACCGCGGAGATGCGGGCGAACGTCGCGGCGTCGTACGCCACGAGGCGGATGTCCTCGACGCCGGTGTCGGCGGAGCGGAGCGTATCGACCGCCGCGCGGATCGCGTCGTCCTTCGGCCACCCGTACACGCCGGCGCTGATGAGCGGGAACGCGATGGAGCGGACTCCGAGCTCGTCGGCGACCTCGAGCGAGCGCCGGTAGCAGCTCACGAGGAGGGCGCGGTCCCGCTGGCCCGCGGCGTGGTTCGGGCCGACGGTGTGGATCACCCAGCGTGCCGGGAGGTCGCCCGCCGTGGTCCAGCCTGCGTCCCCCGTGGCGAGGCCGTGCGGGAAGCGAGCGATGCAGTCGCGCAGGATGGCCGGGCCGCCCGCGCGGTGGATCGCGCCGTCGACGCCGCCTCCGCCGCGCATGGCGTTGTTCGCGGCGTTGACGATCGCGTCGACGGGCTGCGTGGTGATGTCCCCCTGCACGGCGGTGAGCTCGGCCATGACTCGATTGTGCTCCTGCGCGGGCGTCGCGCGGCGGTAGTGTCGCTCGCGAGAGGAGCGCGACATGGACGCTGGCTGGTTTCCGGATCCGACGGGGCACGCGGAGCTGAGGTGGTGGGACGGCACGGCGTGGACCGAGCACGTCTCGACCGGCGGCGTCGTCACGACCGCGCCGCTCACGCCCGCCCGGACGGCGCCGGCCGACGCCGGCGCGCCTGCCGCTCAGACCGGGCAGCCGGTGGGCCGCGGCGACGCGGGCATCACGGGGGACCTGATCTCGGGCACCCATGCCGAGGTGTCGGGCACCGGCTCCGCGAACCAGAACGAGAAGATGCTGCGGGTCGGGCTCGGCGAGCCGTTCCTGGCCCGTCAGGGATCGATGGTCGCCTACCAGGGCGAGGTCGACTTCGCGTATCAGGGCGGCGGCGTCGGCCGGTTCCTCAAATCGCAGCTGACGGGCGAGGGTCTGTCCCTCATGCGGGTGTCGGGGCGCGGCGACGTGTTCCTGGCGAACGAGCAGGCGGAGGTGCACATCCTGCACCTCGACGACTCGGGCATCTCGATCAACGGGCGCAACGTGCTGGCGTTCTCTGAGACGCTGCAGTGGAGCATCGAACGCGTCCAGGGCGCCGGCATGATGACCGGCGGCCTGTTCAACACGACCCTGCGCGGCACCGGGTGGGTCGCGATCACCACGGCCGGACCGCCCGTCGTGCTGAACGCCGCCGAGGCGCCCACGTACGCCGACACCGACGCGGTGGTCGCCTGGTCGGCGAGCCTCCAGACCACCCTGAAGTCGTCGTTCAAGGCCGGCGCGCTCATCGGCCGCGGGTCGGGCGAGGCCGTGCAGGTCGCCTTCGCCGGATACGGCTTCGTGATCGTGCAGCCGTCGGAGGGCGTCACGGCCGTCCCGGCGTCCTAGCGCCGGCGGCTCGGCCGGCCCTCCGCCACCGTAGACTGAACGCTGTTCAGGTGGCGGTCGACGGGAGCGGGGACGGATGAGGCTGGTGCCGATCCGCGGCGGTTCGCCCGCCGAGGTCGCAGCGCGCGTCGCGCGGGCGCGCGCCGACGGCGGCGCGCCCCTCGTCGGCGACGACCGCTGGTCACCCGAGCACTGGGAGCGGGTCACGGCCGCGGCTGCGGCGGTCGCGCCCCGTCCGGGGATCGCCTGGGCGGCCGTGACGAGCGGCAGCAGCGGAACGCCGCGCATCGTGCTCCGCACGCACGAGTCCTGGGCCGCGTCCTTCCCCGTGGTGTCGGAGCTGCTGCAGGCCGACCCGGAGGATGTCGTGGCCCTGCCCGCGCCGCCCGTGTCGTCCCTCACGCTGTTCTCGCTCGCCCACGCCGCGGAGGGCGGACCCCGCCCGGCCCTGCCGCGCAGGCACGCGGCCGTGCCCGGCGACTTCGCCGACGCCACGTGCTTCCACGGCACCCCGCAGGCGCTCCGGGCGCTGCTCGACGCCGGGGCGCCGCGGGGTCTGCGCGCCGCGCTCGTCGGAGGCTCCCACCTCGACCCCGCGCTCCGCGCCCGCGCGGCAGATCAGGGCATCCGCGTCGTGTCGTACTACGGCGCGGCCGAGCTGTCGTTCGTCGCGGCGGACGCGGGCGACGGGCTCGCCCCGCTGCCGGGCGTCGACCTCGACATCCGCGCCGGCGAGCTGTGGGTGCGGTCGCCGTATGTCGCGGCGTCGTACGCCGACGGCCCGCTCCGCACGGCCGGGGCCTGGGTGACCGCCGGGGACCGGGCGGAGCTGCGCGACGGACGCCTGCGCCTCCTCGGTCGGTCGGACGACGCGATCCTCTCGGCCTCCGCGACCGTCGTGCCGGAGGAGGTCGAGGCGCAGCTGCGCACCCTTCCGGGGGTGCGCGACGCCGTGGTCGTGGGTCTGCCGCACCCGGCGCTCGGCGCCATGGTCGCGGCCCTGATCGAGCCCGACGGCGATCTCGATGCGGACGGCCTGCGCGCCGCGGCCGCCGCGCAGCTCGCGCCCGCGCATCGCCCGCGCCGGTGGTTCGCGGGCGAGGCTCCGCGCACGGCGTCCGGCAAACCCGCGCGGTCGGTCCTCGTCGCGCGCATCCTCGCGGGGGAGGTGCGTCCGCTTGGGCGCTGACCCGGTGATCGTCGCCGCGCGCCGCACGCCGATCGCGACGCGGGGCCGGGGGCTCGCGGCCGTCGACGTGGCCGCCCTCGCCACGACGGCCGTGGCCGCGGCGCACGCCGACGCGCAGGCCGTGCTCGGCGCCGTGGACGTGGCCGACGTGGTGCTGGGGAACTGCATGGGCCCGGGCGGCAACCCCGCGCGGCACGCCGCACTCGCGGCCGGCCTCGGGGCGCACGTCCCCGGGGCCACGATCGACCGGCAGTGCGGCAGCGGGCTCGCGGCGATCGTGGACGCGGCGGTGGCCGTGCGGGTCGACCCTCGGGTCCGGATCGCGGGCGGTGCCGAGAGCGCCTCGACCGCGCCGGTCCGCTCCCTGAACGGGGTGCCGTACGCCCGCGCGCCGTTCGCCCCTTCCGGGTTCCCCGACCCCGACATGCTCGCCGCGGCGGAGGATCTCGCACGGCACGACGGCATCTCGCGGGAGCGGCAGGATGCGCATGCGGCCCGCAGCCACGCGAGGGCGCGCGCCGCGCGCGACTCGGGCCGGTTCGCCGACGAGCTCGCCGCGGTGGGTGCCGCGCGGGCCGACGACGGGATCGGCGCGAGGGAGCGGGTGCTCGCCCGGCTGACGCCGCTGTTCCCCGGAGGCTCGGTCACGGCGGGCAACTCCACACGCGTGAGCGATGGCGCCGCCGCCGTGGTGATCGCTCCGGCCGGCGTCGGCGCACCGGGCCTCGCGGTCCGCGCGCACGGGATCGTGGGCTGCGACCCGGCCCTGCCGGGGATCGGCGCGGCTCCGGCCGTGTCTGCCGCCCTGGCGTCCGCCGGCCTGTCGGAGGGCGACATCACGGCCTTCGAGATCGTGGAGGCGTTCGCGTCGCAGAGTCTCGCGGTGCTCGACCGGCTCGGAATCGCGGAGGACGACCCGCGCGTGTGCGCCCACGGCGGGGCGCTCGCGCTCGGCCACCCGTGGGGTGCCAGCGGCGCCGTCGCGGTCGTCCGGCTCTTCAGCAGGCTGGTGCGTGCGGGCGCCCCGCGCGGCGCGCTCGGCGTCGCCGCCGCATCGGTGGGCGGAGGGCTCGGCGTCGCGCTGGTGGTCGAGGCGGTCTGACCCCGGCCCCCGGCGACGGGGTTAGCATGGCGGCAGACCGAGGGAGAAGCCATGGCGACGAAGCCCCCCACGCACGACATCGACGAGTCCCGACTGACGGTCGAGGAACGCGAGGAGTACGCCGTCGGCGTCCCCGCCGTGCTGCACGCCCTCAAGATCTCGTTCGAGCAGATGGGCGTGCTGCGCAGCGCGCGGACGCTGCTGCGCGTCAACCAGAAGGACGGATTCGACTGCCCCGGCTGCGCGTGGCCCGAGGAGGACCGCCGGCACGCCGCGGAGTTCTGCGAGAACGGGGCCAAGGCCGTCGCCGAGGAGGCCACGCTGCGCCGGGTCGGCCCCGCGTTCTTCGCCCACCACAGCGTGGCCGAGCTGCGCGAGCACGACGACTGGTGGCTCGGTCAGCAGGGCCGCCTGACGCACCCGATGCTGCTCGAGGAGGGCGGCACGCACTACCGCCCGATCTCATGGGACGCGGCGCTCGGCGAGATCGCCACCGCGCTGCGCGAGCTCGACGACCCGGACGACGCCGTGTTCTACACGTCCGGCCGCACGTCCAACGAGGCCGCGTTCCTGTACCAGCTGCTCGTGCGGGGCCTGGGCACCAACAACCTGCCCGACTGCTCGAACATGTGCCACGAGTCGAGCGGATCCGCGCTCACCCAGACGATCGGCATCGGCAAGGGAACCGTCTCGATCGTCGACATCCACGACGCCGACCTGCTGATCGTCGCCGGTCAGAATCCGGGCACCAACCACCCGCGCATGCTCAGCGCGCTCGAGAAGGCCAAGGAGAAGGGCGCGACGATCATCGCGGTCAATCCGCTCCCCGAGGCGGGCCTGTTCCACTTCAAGAACCCGCAGACTCCCAAGGGCGTGCTGCTGGGCGGCACGAAGCTCGCCGACGACTTCGTCCAGATCCGGCTCGGCGGCGACCAGGCGCTCTTCCAGGCGATCGGCAAGCACCTGCTCGAGGTCGAGGGGCGCGAGGGCGGCGTGCTCGACCACGCGTTCATCCGCGAGCACACCGCCGGCTTCGACGACTACGCCGCTCATGTGGCGTCGGTCGGCTGGGAGCACCTGACCGAGGCGACCGGCATGAGCGAGGAGCGGCTGCGCGAGGTGGCCGAGCGCGTGCGCGCGTCGACCTCGACGATCGTGTGCTGGGCCATGGGGCTCACGCAGCACAAGCACTCGGTGGCGACGCTGCGCGACGTCGTCAACGTCCTGCTGCTGCAGGGCAACATCGGCCGGCCCGGTGCGGGCGTCTGCCCGGTGCGCGGACACTCCAACGTCCAGGGCGACCGCACGGTCGGCATCTACGAGAAGCCCTCCGAGGCGTTCCTCGCCGCGCTCGACCGGGAGTTCGCGTTCACGGCGCCGCGCGAGCACGGCTACGACACAGTGGAGGCCATCCGCGCGATGCGGGACGGCCGTGTGAAGGTGTTCATGGGCATGGGTGGAAACTTCGTCAGCGCGACGCCCGACACGCGGGTGGTCGAGGAGGGCATGTCGCGGGTGGGTCTCACCGTGCAGGTGTCGACCAAGCTGAACCGGTCGCACGTCGTGCACGGCCGGCGCGCGATCATCCTGCCGACGCTGGGCCGGACGGATCGCGACCGCCGCGGCGGCGTGGACCAGCGCGTCACCGTCGAGGACTCCATGGGCGCGGTGCACGGCTCGCGGGGCCGGCTCGCGCCGCCCAGCGACGACATGCTGAGCGAGGTGGCCATCCTGGCCCGGCTGTGCGAGCTCGTGTTCGCGGATCGCGCGGACGCCCCGCACGCCGACTGGCGCGCGCTCGAGACCGATTACGCGACGATCCGCGGGCACATCTCGCGCGTCATCCCCGGCTTCGAGGACTACGACCAGCGGATCGAGAAGGGGCGCACGTTCTTCCTGCCGAACGGCCCGCGCGACGAGCGGCGCTTCCCGACCCACAACGGCAAGGCGAACTTCACGGCGAACCCGCTCGAGTACCCCGTGATCCCCGAGGGCCGCCTGCTGCTGCAGACGCTGCGCTCGCACGACCAGTACAACACCACGATCTACGGCAAGGACGACCGCTACCGCGGCATCCACGACGGGCGCCGGGTGGTGCTCATCCACCCCGAGGACATCCGGGAGCTCGGGTTCGCCGAGGGCGAGCTGGTCGACCTCGTGTCCGAGTGGACGGGGCCGGGCGGCCTCGAGGAGCGCCGCGCGGAGGAGTTCCGGCTCGTGCCGTACGACACGCCGCGCCGCAACGCCGCCGCGTACTACCCCGAGACGAACGTGCTGGTGCCGCTGGACTCGACGGCCGATGTGAGCGGGACGCCGACCTCGAAGGCCGTGGTCGTCCGGCTCGAGAAGCGCCCCTAGGAGAGCCATGGGACGCATCACGCAGCGCCGGCCGGTCATGAGGATCTCCCTGTCCGGCGCCACGACGCGACGGCCCGACACGCTCGCCGTCGAGGAGCCGCTCGAGATCCGCGTCGCCGGCGAGCCGCTCGCCGTCACGATGCGCACGCCCGGGCACGACGTGGAGCTCGCCGCCGGGTTCCTCGTCTCGGAGGGAGTGGTGCGCTCCGGCGCGGACTTCCGCTCCGCGATCCACTGCGGCGGGCCGGGCACGGGCGGGATGGAGAACACGTACAACGTGCTCGACGTCGCCCTCGCGCCGGGCGTCGAGCCGCCGAGCACCGACCTGGCGCGCAACTTCTACACGACGAGCTCGTGCGGCATGTGCGGCAAGGCGAGCATCGAGGCAGTCGCGACGGTGTCGGCGTACGACCTGGCGCAGGACGACGTGCGGGTCGCGGCCGAGACGCTCGCGAGCCTGCCGGATGCGCTGCGCGCGCACCAGGACGTCTTCGACAAGACCGGCGGACTGCACGCCGCCGGCCTGTTCGACGCCGCGACGGGGGAGCTCGTCGTGCTGCGCGAGGACGTCGGCCGGCACAACGCCGTCGACAAGGTCGTGGGGTGGGCGGTCATGAACGACCGGCTGCCGTTGCGACGGCACGTCCTCATGGTCTCGGGACGGGCCAGCTTCGAGCTCGCGCAGAAGGCGGTGATGGCGGGCATCCCTGTGCTCGCGGCGGTGTCCGCGCCGTCGTCGCTCGCCGTCGAGCTCGCGACCGAGCAGGGCCTGACGCTCGTGGGCTTCCTGCGGGGCGACCACATGAACGTGTACGCGGGAGCGGAGCGCGTGGTCGTGCCGGTGCCGGCCGCCGGCTGAGCCGGCTCAGACGAACGGGCGCGCCGCGTCGACGATGCGGCGCAGGCACACCGCCGCCGTCAGGTCCGGCGCGACGTGCGACGGAGCCGGCGCGGTCGACTCGTCGACGGCCGCCGTGTAGCGATCCAGCGCCGCGACGGCGGCCTCGAGCTCGTCCTGCGCGTCGGCCTCGACCGGCGGCTGCGCGACGAGGTCCGCGACGCGATGGATCGCCTCGGCGAGCAGATCGGGCGGGCCCTCCGTGGGCCGTTCGTCGTGCTCCTCCTGCCCGCGTGCGAGCACATCGCCCAGGTCTCGCGTCGAGAAGACCGTGCGCTCCAGGGCGCGCAGCCGGCGTCGGTTGAGCTCCGCATCCTCGCGGTGGCGCAGCGCGCGCGGGTTCGCCCGCATGCTCTCGTCGGCATCCCGCACCGCTTCCGAGACCTCGCGCGACGTCTCGCTCAGCTCGCGCGCCGCGCGGTCCAGGTCGTCGGGGGAGACGTCGCCCGACGCGACCGCATCGGCCATGTCGTGCAGGTGCCCCGCGACCGCGTCGCGCAGGGCCGTGAGCCGCGACCCCGCCTTGCGCAGGTACAGGGGAGGGAACAGCACGAGGTTCGCGACCAGCCCGACGAGCACGCCGAACGCGGTGGTCACGAGGTACGACATCGAGAACTCCTCGGGCGAGGCGCCGCCGAGCAGGAGCACGAACAGCCCCGCCATCGCGACCCAGTCGGCCCCCACGCCCAAAGCGCGGATCCCACCCAGCACGACCCCGACTCCGACGACGAGCGCGACGATCAGCGCGCCCGGCACCTCGAGCAGGAGCACGAGCCCCACGCCCGCGAAGCCGAGGGCGATGCCGAGCCCCAGACCCGCGATGGTCTGCGCGCCCGACTTCGCCGAGCGCGCGAGGGTCGGGTACATGCTGACCAGGACGCCGAGCGGCGCGTAGTACGAGTACTCCGCGTCGGCGAGCGGCACGTAGGGCGCGAGCCACCACGCGACCGCCGCCGCGACCGCCGTGCGCGCCGCGAGCGCCAGGCGCTCCGGATCCCCGGGGCCGCGCAGCGACCGGGGGAGGGAGAACCTGAAGCGCGGGGTCACGCGGCCGCCTTCGTCAGACCGCCAGCTCGGCCCGCCAGGCGGAGAGATAGCCCGCCGTGATGTCGTCCTCCGCGTGGCCCTCCGCGAAGGTCGGGATCTCCCGGAGCACCCGGTACGCGGTCTCGAACGCCGTGCCCGACGGGCGCACGTCCAGGTGGGTGGCCTCGAAGCCGTTGTCGTGCAGCCACGTGGCCATGTCGTAGTCGCCGTTCGAGTCCCCGGCCGTGAACCAGCGGCGCGGCACGGTCGTGCGCTCGCCGACCAGGGCGACGGCGCGCTCGGCGCCGAGCGCCTTGCCGGCCTCGCGGTGCTCGAGGTCGATCGAGATGATCGTCGGCACCGTGTGGAAGCGGTCCGCCGCCCCCGTGTCGGCGATGGCGCGGTCGAGCTCGGCCGTCACCTCCGGCTGGCGCGCCAGGTAGGTCGCGTTGTCGACGTCGAGGTTCTGCTCGAGGGACACCATGGTGCGCTTCGTGTCGTCCCAGAACATCAGATCGGCGTGGCGGTCGGCGATCTCCCGGCACGCCGCGGCCAGCTCGGCCGAGACCGAGAGCCGCTCGTCGGTGTGGAGCTCGCCGATGCGCCCGTCCGCCACGGCGAACCAGGTGGCGCCCTTCTCGCCGATGCCCCAGACCGGCGCATCCGCGGCGAGACCGGCGGCCACGAGCGGCGGGATGACCTGGTCGGCGAGGAACCCGTCGGACCGTCCCGTGTTGAACACGACGGGGCATCCTGCATTCGCGATCGCGACCAGGTCGTCGGCGATGGACGGGATGCGCAGAGAGCGCGTGACGGTGCTCGCGAGGGGTCCGTCGACGTCGAGCAGGAGGCCGAAGGCGGGGGTGGTCATGAGGCCCATCCTCCCGGATCGCGCGCGCGGCGTCACATCCGCGTCGTCACATGTCCGCGGGCGCGGTCGCTCAGGTGTCGAGCGCGGAGCGCGCCTCGGCCAGGGCGCGCTCGGCGTCGACGTGCTGTCGATCCGCCGCCGCGGCGCGCTCCTCAAGGTCGGCGGACTCGGCCGTGGCCCGCTCCAGATCGCGTTCCACCCGCGCCAGTTCGGCGCGCAGCTCGTCGCGGCGGCGCGTCAGCTCCGAGGCGCGGCGGGTGTTCTCCGCGACGGCGGCGCGGGCGTCCGCGAGCGTGCGGCGGGAGCGCTCCAGGGCCTCCTCGGCCTCGCGTGCGGCCTTCTCCGCCGCCCGGCGGGCACGCCGCGCCGCGAGCTCGTCCGGCGGGGAGGTGCGGGCGGGCGCGGATCCGTCCGGAGCAGGACCGGCCACCGCGCCGTCCAGGTCGACGGGATCGAAGCCCACCACCTCGAGCGCGCGGATCAGGCGCCCCGAGGTCACGGCATCCGCCGCCGCCGCGTCGGCCATGGCGGCCTGCAGCGTCTGCGACACCTCGTCGAGCGTCGCGGCGGGGGCGTTCACGCCGTGCGCGGCCGCGAGCGCCGCGCCCTCCTTCGCGAGCGCGGCGGTCAGCGCCCGCCGGTCGCGCGTCAGCTGGGAGAGCGCCGACGCGTCCAGGTCCTGCTGCGCCTCGCGCAGCTCGGCGCCGAGCTCCAGCACTTGGGCGAGACGGTCCGCCCGGTGCCGCACCAGCTGGCCGACGATCCACGCCGCGGGCGAGGGCCGCCGCAGCTCCGCCACGCGCTTGGCGACGTCCGGCGCGTCGGACCTCAGCTCCTTCGCCCGGGCGTTGCGGGCCGCCGTGAACTCCGACGGCGGGAGGTCGTAGAGCTCCCACGCGACGTCGACGAGCGGATCCGAGGACATGACACGATCCTGCCGCACGGGCGACGGGCGGGCGAGGCTTCGCCGCGCCCGTCCGTCGATCCGGCGGTCTCCGCTCAGCCACGCGCGGCGCGGCGCGCGGCCTGCTCGACCGGGTCGGGCACGGGCAGGGAGGCCAGCAGGCGACGGGTGTAGTCGTCCTGGGGGTCTCCGAGCACCTGCGCCGTCGGGCCCTGCTCGGCGATCTCCCCGCGGTGGAGCACGGCGACGCGGTGCGCGAGCAGGTCCACGACCGCGAGGTCGTGCGTGATGAACAGCGCCGCGAACCCGAACCGCTCCTGCAGGTCGACGAACAGCTCCAGCACGCGCGCCTGCACCGACACGTCCAGCGCGCTTGTGGGCTCGTCGGCGATCAGCAGCTCCGGGTTCAGGGCCAGGGCCCGCGCGAGGCTGGCGCGCTGGCGCTGACCGCCCGAGAGCTCATGCGGGTAGCGGTCGCCGAAGTGCCCCGGCAGCTGCACCGCATCCAGCAGCTCGTCCACGCGGTCGCGCGCGTCCGCGGGACTCGACGCCTCGCCGTGCACGATGAGCGGCTCGGCGACGCACTCGGCGATCGTCAGCAGCGGGTTGAAGCTCGAGGCCGGGTCCTGGAAGACGAAGCCGAGCCGGCGGCGGGAGGCGCGGAAGTCGCGCTCCCGCATGCCGTTCATCTCGGTGCCGAGCACGCGCAGCGACCCGCCCGTGACGGGCGCGAGGCCGGCCATGGCGCGGCCGATCGTGGTCTTGCCCGAGCCCGACTCGCCCACCAGGCCGAGGATCTCGCCGGGCCGGATCGAGAGGTCGACGCCGTTCACGGCGCGGAACGGCTTGCGGCCGAACCGGCCGGGGTACTCGATCTCGAGGCCTCGGGCCTCGACCACCGGACTCGCGTCGGGATCCCCGCCGTACTGCCGGTCGGCGACCTCGAGCCGCGGCACGGCGGCGAGCAGTCGCTGCGTGTACTCGTGGCGCGGATGCGCGAACAGCTCCCGCACCGAGGCGGTCTCCACGATCTCGCCCTGGTACATCACGGCGACGCGGTCGGCCAGGTCGGCGACCACGCCCATGTTGTGCGTGATCAGGACGATCGCGGTGCCGAACTCGCTGCGGGCGCGCCGCAGCAGGTCGAGGATCTCGGCCTGCACCGTGACGTCCAGTGCCGTCGTGGGCTCGTCCGCGATGATCACCGACGGGTTCAGCGCGAGCGCCTGCGCGATCACGATGCGCTGCTTCTGGCCGCCCGAGAACTGGTGCGGGTAGTGGTCCACGCGCACCTCGGGATCCGGGATCCCGACCTTGCCGAGGATGTCGATCGCGCGCCTGCGGGCCTCCTTGGCGGACACCTCCCCGTGCGCGCGCAGGCCCTCCGCGATCTGCCAGCCCACCGTGAAGACGGGGTTGAGCGCCGTCATGGGCTCCTGGAAGATCATCGCCGCATCGGGCCCGCGCAGGGCCCGGATGCGGTCGTGCGACAGCCCGACGACGTCCGTGCCGTTCAGCACGACCGCGCCGCCCAGGCGGGCGGTCTCCGGCAGCAGGCCGAGGATGGTCCGGGCCGTGACGGTCTTGCCGGATCCCGACTCGCCCACGATCGCGAGCACCTCGCCGGGCAGGACGTCCAGCGTGATGCCGCGCACGGCCTGCACGTCGCCGCCGTCCGTCGCGAACGTGATGGTCAGGTCGCGGATCTCGACCGCGTGGTCTGCTGCGGTGCTCATTCGACCTCTCCGAGCTCGGTGCGGGCGACGGGGGTGGACGCCGCGGCCGCGTCGGCCGGGGTGTCCGCGGCGCGCCGGCGGGTGCGCAGGCGCGGGTCGGCGAGGTCGTTCAGGCTCTCGCCGACGAGCGTCATGCCCATCACGACGAGCACGATGGCCACGCCGGGGAAGACCGCCGTCCACCAGCGGCCGGCCGTGACGTCCTCGATCGCGCGGTTGAGGTCGTAGCCCCACTCCGCCGCGGCGCTGGGCTCGATGCCGAAGCCGAGGAAGCCCAGGCCGGCGAGCGTCAGGATCGCCTCCGACGCGTTGAGCGTGAAGATCAGCGGCAGCGTGCGCGTGGCATTGCGCAGCACGTGGCGGAACATCACGCGCCACGTCGAGGCGCCCATCACGAGCGCCGCCTCCACGAAGGCCTCGGACTTGACGCGCACGGTCTCGGCGCGGATCACCCGGAAGTACTGCGGGATGAACACGACCGTGATCGAGATCGAGGTGGCCAGGATGCCGCCCCACATGCTCGACTGGCCGCCCGAGATGATGATCGCGCTCACGATCGCGAGCAGCAGGGACGGGAACGCGTAGACCGCGTCGCAGATCACCACGAGCACGCGGTCGATCCAGCCGCCGATGTAGCCGGACACCAGGCCGAGCAGGATGCCCAGGAACATCGACATCACGACCGACACGACGATCACCAGGACCGCCGTGCGGGCGCCCCACAGCACGCGCGAGAACACGTCGTAGCCCGCGATCGTGGTGCCCCAGATGTGCTCGGCGCTGGGGGCCTGGCGCGGCGTGAACGTGTCGCCCGCGGCGTCCCGGAGCTGGTTGAACTCGTACGGCGCGATCAGCGGGGCGAACACGGCCGTCAGCAGGAACAGCGCGCAGATCGCGAGACCCGCGGTCAGCATGCCGCGCTGCAGCCCGACCGACTGGCGGTACTGGTGCACGATCGGCAGCTTCTTCCAGAGCGAAGCGCGTGCCATGTCAGTACCTCACCCTCGGGTCGATGAACGCCGCGATGATGTCGACGATGAAGTTGGTCAGCGCCACGATCACCGCGAGCAGGGCGACGATCCCCTGCACCGCGACGAAGTCGCGCGCCTTCAGGTACTCGCTCAGCTGGTAGCCCAGGCCCATCCACTCGAACGTGGTCTCGGTCAGGACCGCGCCGCCGAGCAGCAGCGCGATCTGCAGGCCGATCACGGTGATGATCGGGATGAGCGCGGGCTTGTACGCGTGGGTGCGGACGAGTCGGAACTCGCTGATGCCCCGCGAGCGCGCGGCGTCGATGTACGGCATCGCGAGCGTGCCGATCACGTTCGTCCGCACGAGGCGCAGGAACACGCCCGCGGTGAGCAGGCCGAGCGCGACGCCCGGCATGATCGCGTGCTCGAGCACGTCCACCAGATAGGCGGGGTTGCCGGTGCGGATCGCGTCGATCGTGTAGATCCCGGTGGGGTTATCGACGCGGCCGATCATGAGCTCGACGCGCGGCGAGGCGCGGCCCGAGCTCGGCAGCACGCCGAGCCACACCGAGAAGACGAGCTTGAGGAGCAGGCCGGCGAAGAACACGGGCGTCGCGTAGCAGAGGATCGCGAACACGCGCAGGACGGCGTCGCCCCAGCGGTCGCGGATCGCGGCGGCGAGCATGCCGAGCGGGATGCCGACCAGGAAGGCGACGATCAGCGCGTAGAAGGCGAGCTCCAGCGTCGCGCCGCCGTAGCGCAGGAGCACGCCGGTGACGGGCTGGCCGTCGATCGTGGTGCCGAAGTCGCCGCGCGCGATCGCGCCGAGGTACTCGAGGTACTGCACGATGAGCGGCCGGTTGTAGCCGGCGGCCTCGATGCGCTCCGCGAGCTGCGCGGGGGAGAGCTGGCCGCCGAGCGCGGCCGTGATCGGGTCTCCCGTCACGCGCATCATCAGGAAGACGGTCGTGACGAGGATGAAGATCGTCGGGAAGATCAGGAGGAAGCGGATGAGCACGTAGCGCCACAGCGTGGTCCCGCCGCGCGCGCCCTTGCGGGCGGCGGCGGGGAGGGCTGCGGGCGGTGCCGTTGCGGTGTCTGCCACGGGTGGGGTCCTTGAGGGCGAGGGGAGGGGGCGGCCCGGCCGGAGCCGGGACCGCCCCCTCACGTGAGCGTCGATCAGCGGGTGATCGAGGCCATGCGCAGCTTGAACGACGCGTCGAGGACAATGCCCTCGACGTCGGCCGCGCCGACGGCGACCTGGGCGCCCTGCAGGTACGGCACGGTCGACAGGTCCTCGGCCACCTTGCGCTGGATCTCCTCGATCAGCGCCTGGCGCTCGGCCGGCTCCGGCGTCGACGCCTGCTGCAGGATCAGCTCGTCCACCTCCGGGTCGGAGTAGTGGTTGACCAGGAAGTTCTCCGTCAGGAAGAACGGCGTCAGGTAGTTGTCGGCGTCCGAGTAGTCCGGGAACCAGCCGAGCTGGTACGCCGGGTAGACGTCGTTGACGCGGTCATCCGAGTACTGCACCCACTCCGTGCCCGCGAGGGTCACGTCGAACAGGCCGTCCGCCTCGAGCTGCTGCTCGATCATGGCGTACTCGTCGGCCGAGCTCGGGCCGTAGTGGTCCGGGCTGTACTGCAGCGAGAGCTCGACCGGCGTCTCGACGCCCGCGGCCTCCAGGAGCTCCGCGGCCTTCTCGGCCGAGGGGCCGCCCTGACCGTCGCCGTACATCTCCTTGAGCGGCTCGATCGCGCCGGCGAAGCCCTCCGGCACGTAAGAGTACAGCGGCGTGTAGGTGCCGTCGTAGACGTCCTGGCTGAGCTGCTCGCGGTCGATCAGCGACGCCACCGCCTGACGCACGGCGAGGGCCTTGGCCTCGTCGGCCTCCTCGGTCGTGGCGCCGTACGGCTGCGTGTTGAAGTTGAACACGATGTAGCGGATCTCGCCGCCGGGGCCGTCGTGCACCGCGAGGTTCTCGTCGGTCGACAGGTCGGCCACGTCGCTGGCCGACAGGCTGCGGTACGCGACGTCGACCTCGCCCTCCTGGACGGCGAGCTTCAGGTTCGACGACTCGGCGTAGTAGTTGATGATGACGCCGTCGTTCGCGGCGGGCTCGATCAGACCCTGGTAGCTCTCGTTCGGGGTCAGCTCGACCAGCTCGTTGAACGTGTAGTCGGTGATGGCGTACGGGCCGCCGAACGCGTTGCCCTCGACGATGTCCTCGTCGGGGGTGACCGCGTCGGCCGAGAAGACGTCCTCGTCGACGATCGCGCCGGGGAAGCTCGTCAGGATGAACGGGAACACCTGGTCGTTCTCGCTCTTGAGGTGGAAGACGACCGTGGTGTCGTCGGGAGCCTCGACCGACTCGAGGTTGTACAGCAGCGACGACGGGCCGTTCGGGTCCGCGATCGCCAGCTGGCGGTCGAACGTGAACTTCACGTCGCTCGAGGTGAGGTCGTTGCCGTTGGACCAGGTCAGGCCCTCGGGGAGCGTGACGGTGTACTCGGTGGGGCCGGTGAACTCGGCCGACTCGGCGAGGTCCGGGACGACCTCGGTGCTGCCGGGCGCGGTGTTCACGAGGTACGGGAACACCTGGGTCTGGAGCGTGAGCGATCCGTTGTCGTAGCTGCCGGCCGGGTCGAGGTGCGTGACGGTGTCGGTCGTGCCGACGAGGATCACGTTGTCGCCGGCGGGAGCCTCGCCGCCGCCCTCGTTCGAGCCGCCGGCCGCGCAGCCCGCGAGGGCCAGCACGGCGACGGTGGGAAGGGCGACGGCGACGGCGCGTGAGCGCGCCTGGGTGGGGAGTGCCATTCGATGCCACTTTCTGGTTGACGACTGTGTCTTGGTGCATCCGCGTCCGGGGGCGCGGCGATGCGCCTGGGGAGGCGCGTGATTCCGCGATCCTCGCACACACCCAGCGATCTGACGACTCTCACCCTCCGGGAAGGGCGATGTGTTTACACAGTTGCAATCTCGGCGGGCGATGTGAACAGCCCGCGCGAGGCGACCGGCGGCGGGTCAGGCGGCCGCGGGGTCCCACGCCTCGAGGATGCGGCGGCGCAGCGCGTTGCCGCGCTCGGCGAACTCCCGCTGGCGCCGCACGTACTCGGCCTTGCCCTCGGGCGTCTCGATGCGCACCGGGGCGAACCCCCACGACGACAGGTCGTACGGGGCTGCCTCCATGTCGAGTCGGCGGATGTCGCGCGCCAGCTCGAACGTGTCCAGCAGGACTTCGCCCGGCATGAGCGGTCCGAGCTTGACGGCCCACTTGTAGACGTCCATCCCGGCGTGCAGACATCCGGGCTGGTCCAGAACCGGCTGGGTGTCGCGGGTCGGGGCGTGGTGATTGAGCGGCGCGGCGTCGGGCGTGAAGAACCGGAACGCGTCGTAGTGCGTGCAGCGCAGCTCGTGCGCGTCGACCACCGCGTCCGTGCCGTCCTGGCCGAGGCGGAGCGGCACCGGGTGGCGGTGCTCGCGCTGCCGGTACACCATCGCCCACTCGTGCAGGCCGAAGCAGCCGAACCGACCCGGCCGCTCCGCCGTCCGCCTCAGCATCATCTCGATCAGCCGCGCGAGCGAGCCCTTCTCGGCCGCGAAGCCGGCGCGGTCGACCGCCAGCGAGCCGGGCGCGGATCCGGCGACGTACCAGCGCCATCCGGCCCGCGGCTCGCCCGCGGCGTCCGCGAGCTCGACGCCCGCGCTGGGGTGCCAGCGCCGCAGGACGGCGGGCTTGTACGAGTAGTACGTGAACAGGAAGTCCCACACAGGGTGCATCTCGCCCCGCGCGGCGCGCTCGCGGTGCTCCGCCGTGAGCGCGTCGGCCCGCGCCTCGTGCGCCGCCTCGCGCGCACGCCACTCGTCGCGCGCGAGGCGCGTGACGGTGGCGGTGTCGAGGGCGGCCGACATGCTCAGCGGGCGAGCACCGCCGCCATCGCGCGGGACAGGTACCACGGGTCGACGACCGCCGTCAGCTCGCGCGCGGAGTGCATCGACAGGATCGGCACGCCGACGTCGACCGTGCGGATGCCCAGGCGCGTCGCGGCGATCGGGCCGATGGTCGATCCGCACGGCACCGCGTTGTTCGACACGAACTCCTGGGTCGGCACGCCGGCCGACTCGCACGCGGCGTTCCACGCCGCCGCGCCGTGCGCATCGGTGGCGTAGCGCTGGTTCGCGTTGATCTTCAGGATGGGGCCGCCGCCCGCCTCGGGGCGGTTCGCGGGATCGTGCTTCTCGGGGTAGTTCGGGTGCACGGCGTGGCCCACGTCGCTCGAGATGTGCAGCGACGCGGCGAACGCCTGCGCCCGCTCCTCGGGCCCCGCGTCCAGCGCGGCCGAGATGCGCGCGAGCACGTCCTCGAGGAACGGACCGGCGGCTCCCGAGCGCGACGCGCTGCCGATCTCCTCGTGGTCGAACGCGGCGTACATCGCGATGGAGCCCTGCGGCGCGGTCGCGAGCTGCGCGACGAGCGCGGCGTGCGCGGAAAGGAGGTTGTCGAGGCGCGCCGAGGCGAACAGCTCCTGCGCGTGGCCGAATGTGCGCGGCTCCTGCGTGTCGGCCGCGACGATGTCGTAGCCGCCGATCTCGGCCGCGTCGACCCCGGCGCGCGCCGCGAGCGCCTGCAGGATGTCGGCGCTCTCGGCGTCGCCGAGGCCCCAGACGGGCTGGGTGTGGCGCTGCTTGTCGAGCTTGAGGCCCTCCGTGTTCACGCCGCGGTCGAGGTGCACGGCGAGCTGCGGGATGCGCAGCAGCGAGCCGGTGCGCACGAGGTGCTCCGTGCCGTCGAGCGTGACGATCCGGCCCGCGAGCTCGAGCTCGCGGTCGAGCCACGAGTTCAGCAGCGGTCCGCCGTACACCTCCAGGCCCAGCTGCCACCAGCCGCCCGCGCCCTGCATGGTCGGCTTCGGCTTGAGTTTGAAGCCGGGGGAGTCGGTGTGCGCGCCGATGATGGTGAACGGCGTGATGGCGCCGGCGTCCTCGGGCAGCGCGAAGGCGATGACCGAGCCGTCGCGGAGCACGACGTAGCGGCCGCCGGGCTCGATCGACCAGGCGTCGGCCTCGTCGAGTCGCTCGTAGCCCGCGGCCTCGGCGCGCGATGCCGCCTCGGCGGCGGCGTGATAGGACGACGGCGACGCCGTCACGAACGCGGCGAGGTCCTCGATGTGGTCACGGGCATCTGCGGGAACTCGGTCGGCGATCATCGTCCCATTATCGCCCGGGGCCGTGACGGCCCGGGCGCCCGGGGTCAGGCCGCCGGGCGCGGCTCGATGAGCTCCGGGCCGTTGTTGCGGACGTTGCCGACCTCCTTGGCCACCGGGTGGTAGACGAGGGTCTCGGCGACGTACGGCGCCGCGTCGACGGCCGCGTCGAGCACGTCGCGCGGGTAGTCGACCGTCGGGTCGAGCCAGGCGTCGGCGTGGTCCGCGTCGAGGAACACGGGCATCCGGTCGTGGATCGAGCCGAGAGCGCCGATCGCGTCGCGGGTCAGGATCGTGAAGCTCAGCACCCACCGGTCCGGGTCGTCGTCCGCCTTCGCCGGGTCCTTCCACCACTCGTACAGGCCCGCGAACAGCAGGGGCGAGCCGTCCTCCGGGTGGATGAAGTGGGGCACCTTCTCGCCGCCGATCAGCTTCCACTCGTAGTAGCCGCTGGAGGGGATGATCGCGCGCCGCTTCTGCAGCGCGTTCTGGAACATCCGCTTCTCCTCGAGCTCCTCCGAGCGCGCGTTGAAGGCGCGGGCGCCGATCTTGACGTCCTTCGCCCACGAGGGGATCAGGCCCCAGCGCGCCACCTCGAGGCGGCGCGTGGGCGGCTCGGTCTTGGCCGAGTCGAGCACGATCGCGACCGGATCCGTCGGCGCGACGTTGTACGACGGCGGCGGCAGCTCGTCGGCCACCAGGTCCACGCGCAGCTCGCCCACGAGCTCGTTCCCCGCCTTCGCCACCACGAACCGTCCGCACATGCCGTCAGACTATGCCGGGCCGCCGGCACCCGTCCCGAAGACCGGATGGGTGCAAGCGGGTGCTACCTGTCGTGCGCGAGCAGGCCGACGGCCTCGAGGCGCTCGGCGAGGCCGGCGCCGTCATCGGCGGTGACCCACGGCACGGCCGCGGCCGAGTGGTCGTTGACGGCCGTGCGGCCACCCGCGAGCACGGCCTCGGCGGGGGACAGGCGGCGGATCGCCACGCCCGCGACCGACGACGGGTACTCGCTCGTGAAGCGGGTGTAGATCTCGTCGTCGTGCTGACCGTCGTCGCCGATCAGCAGCCAGCGCACATCCGGGAACTCCTCGGCGAGCCGGCGCAGGTTGGTCGCCTTGTGCTCCGAGCCGCTGCGGAACCAGCGGTCGTGCGTGGGGCCCCAGTCCGTCAGCAGCAGCGATCCGGCCGGGTAGAGGTGCCGCTGCAGGAAGCGGGTGAGCGTCGGCGCGACGTTCCAGGCTCCCGTCGACAGGTAGATCATGGGCATGCCCGGCTCCTGTCGCGTGAGGCGGCCGAGCAGCACGGCCATGCCTGGCACGGGCTGGCGCGCGTGCTCGGCGACCACGAACGAGTTCCAGGCCGCCAGCAGCGGGCGCGGCAGGGCGGTGACCATCACGGTGTCGTCGATGTCGCACACGACGCCCGTGCGGACGTCGGGCCCGACGATCTGAACGGGCGACTCGCCGGGCTCGCCGTTCTCGACCGACATCCGCACGATCTGCCAGCCGGGCTCGAGGTGGGCCTCGATCCGCGCGTCGATCACGCCGCCGCGGTCGGCCACGACCTCGTGCACCTCGTCGCCGATCGTGATCCGGACGGTCGCATAGCCGACCGGGATCCCGAGGAAGCTCCGCCAGCCGCGAACGCGCGCGAGCTGCCCGTTCGCGTCCCGCTTGGTCGGCGGCACGATCAGCACGCGGCCGAGGACGCGCACCCACCCGTCGCCGCCGTAGCCGGGGAACACGAGCACGGTCGGCTTGCGTCCGCGCCGTCGGGCGCGTCGCTCGCGCCACGCGTGGATGCGGCGCTCGAGCCGGGCGATCCAGTGGATCCTGTCGCGGGGCGTGGCAGAGGACATCCCGCACAGTCTTTCATGCGCCGTGCGCCCGGCACACGCCCGAAGGAGCCGATCAGTCGTGCATGTGACGATGCTCGATGCGGGCGATGATCTTCTTCACCGCGAACACGATCAGGATGAACAGCACGATCGCGCCCACGAACAGGTACCCCGCGTAGTGCGCGGTGCCCGACGCCTCGCGGTACCCGTGGGCGGCGCCGGCCGCGATCGAGACGTACAGCGTGGTCCAGAGCAGGCACGCGGGCAGCGTCCACGCGAGGAAGCGGCGGTACGAGTAGCCGCTCATCCCGACCGTCAGCGGGACCAGGGAGTGCAGCACGGGAAGGAAGCGGGACAGGAAGATCGCGATCCCGCCGCGCCGCCGCAGGTAGCGCTCCGACCGCTCCCAGTTGTGCTCGCCGATCCTGCGCCCGACCCAGGACGCGCGGATGTGCGGCCCGAGCCAGCGACCGAGCGCGAAGCCGATGGACTCGCCGACCAGCGCCCCCACGACGACCACGGCGCCGAGCACGAGCCCCTCGGTCAGGCTGCCGACGCCCGTGGCCGCGACGATCAGGACCGTGTCACCGGGCACCACGAGGCCGATCAGCACGCTCGTCTCCAGCATGATCGCCAGGCCCGCGATGACCGTCCGCAGCACGGGATCCACGGACTGGACCGCGCCGAGCAGCCAGTTGAGCGCCTCGTTCACGCCACGAGCATATGGGCGCTCACCGGGCGCTAACCTGGAATCTCGCATCAACGCGCTGTTTCGGCGTGCTCACGAACCGATTGGCTCATCACTCCCGTGTCGCAGACTCCTCCCGCACCCACCACCGCGCCCGTCGACGGCGCGTTCGACGTCCACGCCCTGCAGGCCAAGTGGCAGGCGTACTGGGAGCAGAACGAGACGTTCCTCGCGGGTGGCGAGGAGGACACCCGGCCCCGCAAGTACGTGCTGGCGATGTTCCCGTACCCGTCGGGCGACCTGCACATGGGTCACGCCGAGAACTACCTCTACAGCGACATCGTCGCCCGCTTCTGGCGCCACCGCGGCTACAACGTGCTCAACCCGATCGGCTGGGACTCGTTCGGCCTGCCCGCCGAGAACGCCGCCATCCAGCGCGGCGCGGACCCGCGCGAGTGGACGTACGCGAACATCGCGCAGCAGCGCGAGAGCCTGAAGGCGTACGGCGTCTCGTTCGACTGGAGCCGCGTGCTGCACACGAGCGACGACGACTACTACCGCTGGAACCAGTGGCTGTTCCAGCAGCTGCACGAGCGCGGCCTGGCCTACCGCAAGGAGAGCCCGGTCAACTGGTGCCCGAACGACCAGACCGTGCTCGCGAACGAGCAGGTCGTCGACGGCGCGTGCGAGCGCTGCGGCGCCACCGTGGTCAAGAAGAAGCTGACCCAGTGGTACTTCAAGATCACCGACTACGCCGACCGCCTGCTGGACGACCTGAACCAGCTGGAGGGCTTCTGGCCCCAGAAGGTGCTGCAGATGCAGCGCAACTGGATCGGCCGCTCGGTCGGCGCCGACATCGACTTCGAGATCGAGGGCCGCGCCGAGAAGATCACGGTCTTCTCGACCCGCCCCGACACCCTGCATGGCGCGACGTTCATGGTCGTCGCGCCCGACAGCGACCTGGCCGCCGAGCTCGTCTCCACCGCGTCGCCCGAGGCGCGCGCCCGCTTCCAGGAGTACCTGGAGCAGACGCAGAAGGAGACCGAGATCGAGCGCCAGGCCACGGACCGTCCCAAGACGGGCGTGTTCCTGGAGCGCTACGCGATCAACCCCATCAACGGCGAGCGCCTGCCGATCTGGGCCGCGGACTACGTGCTGGCCGACTACGGTCACGGCGCGGTCATGGCCGTGCCCGCGCACGACCAGCGCGACCTGGACTTCGCCCGCGCGTTCGACCTGCCCGTCCGCGTCGTGGTCGACACCACGGCGCCGATCACGGGCGCCATCCCCGTGATCGAGGTGGACGAGGACGGCGTGCCGATCGACCCGCAGCTGAGCGAGCTCGACCCGCGTCACACGGGCGAGGCGCTGACCGGCGAGGGCCGGATGATCAACTCGGGCAGCCTCGACGGGCTGTCCAAGCGCAACGCGATCGCCCGCGTGATCGAGGAGCTGGAGGAGAAGGGCCTCGGCCGCGCCGCCAAGCAGTACCGCCTGCGCGACTGGCTGATCTCGCGCCAGCGGTTCTGGGGGACGCCGATCCCGATGATCCACACGCAGGACGGCGAGATCGTGCCGGTCCCGGCCGACCAACTGCCGGTGCGCCTGCCGGAGGCCGCCGGCCTGGACCTGAAGCCGAAGGGCCAGTCGCCGCTCGGCGCCGCCGCCGGCTGGGTCGAGACGACGGATCCCCGCACGGGCGAGCCCGCGCTGCGCGACCCCGACACGATGGACACGTTCGTCGACAGCTCCTGGTACTTCCTGCGCTTCCTGTCGCCGGGCAATGACCAGGCCGCCTTCGACCCGAAGGACGCCGACCGCTGGGCGCCCGTGGACGCGTACATCGGCGGCGTGGAGCACGCCATCCTGCACCTGCTGTACGCGCGCTTCATCACGAAGGTCCTCTTCGACATGGGCCTGGTGGACTTCACCGAGCCGTTCTCGAGCCTGATCAACCAGGGCATGGTGATCCTGGACGGCGCCAAGATGTCCAAGTCCAAGGGCAACCTGGTGCTGTTCAAGGAGGAGCTCGAGCGTCACGGCGCGGACGCGCTGCGCGTCGCGCTCGCCTTCGCGGGCCCCGTGGAGGACGACAAGGACTGGAAGGACGTCTCGACCACGGGCGCCCAGAAGTTCCTGGCGCGCGCGCTGCGCCTGGCGCAGGAGGTCGCGAGCGAGCCCGACGTCGTGTGGGCCGAGGGCGACGCCGGCCTGCGCCGCGTGACGCACCGCCTGCTGGCCGACGCGCCCGTGCTGATCGAGCAGACGAAGTTCAACGTGGTCGTCGCGCGCCTGATGGAGCTGGTCAACGCGATCCGCAAGGCCGTCGACGGCGCCGCGGGCCCGGCCGACCCCGCCGTGCGCGAGGCGGTCGAGGCGACCGCGATGATCCTGGACCTGTTCGCGCCGCACACCGCCGAGGAGATGTGGCAGCTGCTGGGCTACGAGGGCTCGATCGGGCTCGTGTCGTGGCGCAGCGCCGATCCTGCCCTGCTGGTCGAGGAGTCGGTCACCGCGGTCGTGCAGATCGACGGCAAGGTGCGCGCGACGCTCGAGGTCGCGGCCAAGGTCGACCCCGACACGCTGGAGAACATGGCCCGCCGCGACGAGCGCGTCATCCGCGCGCTCGGCGGCAAGGAGATCGTGCGCGCGATCGTGCGCGCCCCGAAGGTCGTCAGCTTCTCGACGCGCTGAGGGCTCTCGTCCCCAGGCGGGCGGGCGTCGCGGGCTCTCCACGGAGGGCCGGATGCCCGCCCGCCGGCGTTCGCGCCCGACCTAGCGTGGGCGGGTGCCGGGCATCGAGGGGAGTCCCATCGAGCAGATCGCGCCGCCGCCGCGGCGCGTGAGACTCGGGCTCGGCGCGGTGATCGTCCTGGCGCTTGCCGCCCTCGCCGTGACGATCGGCATCGGGATGTGGCGCGGCGCGACCGCTCCCGTCGAGCATGTGACGGGCCCCATGCCGTCGGCCGGCGCGACGGTCGCCGCGGGGCGGATCTACGTGCACGTGGCGGGCGAGGTGCGCGCACCCGGGCTGTACGTGCTTCCCGCCGGCGCGCGGGTCGTCGACGCCCTCGCCGCCGCGGGCGGGTTCGGCGACGGCGCCGACCGAGGGGCCGTGAACCTTGCGCGCGTCGTGAGCGACGGCGAGCAGCTGGTCGTGCCGGCCGTGGGCGAGGCGCCGGTCGCGGCTGCGGGCGGGGCCGCGCCGGAGGGCGACGCGCTGATCGACCTCAATGCGGCCGACGCGGCCGCGCTGGAGGAGCTGCCGCGCATCGGTCCCGCGCTGGCGCAGCGGATCATCGAGTGGCGCCACGCCAACGGCCGCTTCACGAGCGTCGAGGACCTGCTCGCGGTCCCGGGCATCGGCGACCGCATGCTCGAGACCCTGCGACCGCATGTGCGGGTCGGGTGAGGCGGCGGCAACGGCTTCCGGAATTGCGTCATGGGGACCCGACAAAATACGGGGAATGCACAATCCTGAGCCGAAGGGGTGTTCACCCGACCCCTTATCTGACGACCCCCGGTCGGATTGGATCGTGCATGCCCCTCGACTTCGGCGCGCCGTTGCGCCCTCCGCAGGCTCCTCGGCTGTCGGACATGGTGTTCGATCGCCTCGCCGAAGCGATCGTCCACGGACAGATCCTCCCGGGAGAGAACCTGCGTGATCAGGGCCTCGCCGAGCGGCTGGGGGTCTCGCGGATGCCGGTGCGCGAGGCGCTGCTGCGGCTGGAGCGCGCCGGACTGGTCGAGACGTCGGCCAGCCGGTACACCCGGGTGATCGAGATCACGCCGGAGCGCACGCTCGAGATCGTCGAGCACGCCGGGTACCTGTACGGCGCGGCGACCCGCATGGCGACGCGACGCATGGACGACGCGCAGCGCACCGAGGCGCTCGCGCTGCTCGACGCCATCATCGCGGCGGGCACCGACAGAGACGCGTACTTCCAGGCGGGACGCGCGTACAACCGGCACATTCTCGCGTCGTGCGGCAACCGCAGCTTCCTGCTCGTCAGCGACCTGGTCTACACCGTGGACTACGTGACGAGGAACGTGTCGTTCGACGGGATCATGCACGTCGTGCGCCCGATGCTCGACCGACTGCGCCGGGCGATCGCGGAGGGCGACGCCGACGCCGCGGAGCGCGTCGTGCGCGAACTGCACGGGATCGACGGCGACCTTCCGGAGGTCGCGCAGCGCGCCATGAGCTGACCGCCGCGAGCCGGTCGTTCGTCCCCAGGCGGTGCGGTGCCGCGGGTGCTCCACGAGAGCGCAGGCGTCGCTCCGGCGCGACGCTCTGCCTCCCTAGCGTGGGCCCGTGTCGGTCATCGAGGGGCATCCCGTCATCCGGCGCGCGAGGCGGCCGTCGCTTTCGCGACCGGCGGCGGCCGCGCCATCGAGGTCGAGGTCGTGGTCGCCTCGAAGGTGGAGCGCCACGGCGATGCGCTGTGGCTCGACGCCGAGGCCGCGGCGGTGCGGCGGGGCGCGGACTCTCTGCTCGGCGCGGTGCCGGTGACCGTCAGCGTCCCGCAGGACGCCGTGAGCGGTGCCGGGCTGGATCTCGGTTCGACGGCGGTGGCGCGGGGCAGCGCGCAGCCGGGTGACGCGGGGGAGCGCGCGGCGCTGGTCGTGTTCGCCCGCGAGGTGCAGGTGACCTCGACCCCGCCGGCCGGGCTCGATCTCGCCGCGGAGCTGCGGGACGGACTGGTGGAGCGGGCCTCCGCCCTTCCTGCGCCGGGCGCGATGCTGCTGCCCGGCCTCGCGGTGGGGGACACGCGCGCGGTTTCCGAAGACCTGGATGCGGCGATGAAGGCGGCGTCGCTGAGCCACCTCACTAGCCGTGTCGGGGGACACGGCTAGTGAATCGGCCTGGGTTTCGTTCCGTTCTTGAAGCAAGGATGGAACGCGATGAACCGGAAGTACTCTCCCGAGATGCGCGAGCGCGCGCTGCGGATGCTCGATGAGGCCAAGGCCTCCGGTGAGCACTCGAATCTGATGTCTGCGGTGCGGCATGTGGCCGGTCTCCTCGGCATGAGCGCGGAGACGCTGCGGGTGTGGCATCGTCGTCGGGAGGTCGACGCGGGCGCGAAGCCCGGTGTCCCGAGCGA
>NZ_MYFP02000050.1:0-893 GCF_004514465.2 Microbacterium sp. MEC084
TAGGGCGTGTCTGACAATTGTCGGGTCCAGGCGATGACGGCGTTGAGGATCACGGCGGCGCGGTAGACGACGGCGAGCTTGTCGTAGCGGGTGGCGAGGCCGCGCCATTGCTTGATGTGGCAGTAGCGGCGCTCGATGACATTGCGGTTGCGGTAGTCGGCGGCGTCCAGTCCGACGGGGCGGCCGCCGCGTGATCCGCGCCGCTTACGGTGTCCTTGCTGGTCGGACGGTTCGGGGATCACGGCCTTGATGCCGCGCGAGCGCAAGTGTCCGCGGATCGCGCGGGACGAGTACGCCTTGTCGCCGCGGACGGCGTCCGGACGAGTGCGGGGCCGGCCGAGGGGACGGGCGACGCGCAGGTGCGCCATCAGCGGCAGGAACATGGGCGAGTCGCCGGCCTGACCCGCCGTGAGCAGCGCGACCAGCGGCAAGCCGTGGCCGTCGACGAGCTGATGGATCTTCGTCGAGAGCCCGCCGCGGGAGCGGCCGACCGCGTGATCAGGCGGCTCGTCGGCCGGATTCGTGTAATTCGATCCAGCCCCCTGTGAGGCGCTTCGTGTTCGTCGCGTGCTGATGCGCACGAGCGATCGTGGAGTCCACCGACAGCGACCAGTCCACCAGCCCGGCCGCGTCGGCAGCGGCGGTGAGCTTGGCGAGCACCTTGTCCCACGTTCCCTCAATTGCCAGGCGGTGATGCCACGTCCACACCGTCTGCCACGGCCCGAACACGTCGGGAAGATCCCGCCACGCGATGCCGCACCGATACCGGTAGACGATGCCCTCGACCATCAGCCTGGCGTCCGCGAACGGCCGCCCCTTGCGCCCGGTCGGGCGCGGCAGCATCTCCTCGATCAACGACCACTGAGCATCCGAGAGCATCTGAAACCGCGACA
>NZ_MYFP02000051.1:0-834 GCF_004514465.2 Microbacterium sp. MEC084
GGGCGTGTCTGACAAATAGTTCGGCGGCGCGCTGAGAGTCTGAGGTCGTGACGCGGTTTCAGGTGCTCTCGGATGCTCAGTGGTCGTTGCTCGAGGAGATGCTGCCGCGCCCGACCGGGCGCAGGGGACGGCCCTTCGCGGACGCGCGGTTGATGGTCGAGGGCATCGTCTACCGGTATCGGTGCGGGATCGCGTGGCGGGATCTGCCGGAGGTGTTCGGGCCGTGGCAGACGGTATGGACCTGGCATCGCCGCATGGCCACGGAAGGCACCTGGGACAAGGTGCTCGCCACACTCACCGCCGCCGCGGACGAGGCGGGGCTGGTGGAGTGGTCGCTGTCGGTGGACTCCACGATCGCCCGCGCGCATCAGCACGCGACGAACACGAAGCGCCTCACAGGGGGCTGGATCGAATTACACGAATCCGGGCGTCGAGCCGCCTGATCACGCGGTCGGCCGCTCCCGAGGCGGCCTGTCGACGAAGATCCACCAGCTCGTCGACGGCAACGGGCTCCCGCTGGTCGCGCTGCTGACAGCAGGCCAGGCCGGGGACTCGCCGATGTTCCTGCCGCTGATGGGACACCTGCGTGTCGCCCGTCCCGTCGGCCGGCCCCGCACTCGTCCGGACGCGGTCCGGGGTGACAAGGCGTACTCATCCCGCGCGATCCGCGGGCATCTACGCGCCCGCGGGATCAAGGCCGTGATCCCCGAGCCGTCCGACCAGCAAGGCCACCGCAAGCGCCGCGGCTCACGCGGCGGACGCCCCGTCGGCCTCGACGCCGCCGACTACAAGGGCCGCAACGTCATCGAGCGCCGCTACTGCCACATCAAGCAA
>NZ_MYFP02000052.1:0-818 GCF_004514465.2 Microbacterium sp. MEC084
TAGTTCGGCGGCGCGCTGAGAGTCTGAGGTCGTGACGCGGTTTCAGGTGCTCTCGGATGCTCAGTGGTCGTTGCTCGAGGAGATGCTGCCGCGCCCGACCGGGCGCAGGGGACGGCCCTTCGCGGACGCGCGGTTGATGGTCGAGGGCATCGTCTACCGGTATCGGTGCGGGATCGCGTGGCGGGATCTGCCGGAGGTGTTCGGGCCGTGGCAGACGGTATGGACCTGGCATCACCGCATGGCCACGGATGGCACCTGGGACAAGGTGCTCGCCACACTCACCGCCGCCGCGGACGAGGCGGGGCTGGTGGAGTGGTCGCTGTCGGTGGACTCCACGATCGCCCGCGCGCATCAGCACGCGACGAACACGAAGCGCCTCACAGGGGGCTGGATCGAATCACACGAATCCGGGCGTCGAGCCGCCTGATCACGCGGTCGGCCGCTCCCGAGGCGGCCTGTCGACGAAGATCCACCAGCTCGTCGACGGCAACGGGCTCCCGCTGGTCGCGCTGCTGACAGCAGGCCAGGCCGGGGACTCGCCGATGTTCCTGCCGCTGATGGGACACCTCCGTGTCGCCCGTCCCGTCGGCCGGCCCCGCACTCGTCCGGACGCGGTCCGGGGTGACAAGGCGTACTCATCCCGCGCGATCCGCGGGCATCTACGCGCCCGCGGGATCAAGGCCGTGATCCCCGAGCCGTCCGACCAGCAAGGCCACCGCAAGCGCCGCGGCTCACGCGGCGGACGCCCCGTCGGCCTCGACGCCGCCGACTACAAGGGCCGCAACGTCATCGAGCGCCGCTACTGCCACATCAAGCAA
>NZ_MYFP02000053.1:0-765 GCF_004514465.2 Microbacterium sp. MEC084
CGTCGAGGAAGGCAACCGTCCCGGTCAGACCGCGGTGGACGCTGCCGAGGCTCGTGAACTGAAGAAGCGGGTCCGCCTCCTCGAACAGGAGAACGAGGTCCTCCGGCGAGCGGCGGCGTATCTGTCGCAGGCGAACCTGAAATTCGGTGGATCCCCAAAATGACGTACCGCTCGTGTCTGAGCTCGCCGACGCGGGGATCCCCGTGACGGTGTCGTGCCGGGTGCTCAAGCTCGCCCGTCAGCCCTACTACCGGTGGCGAAACGACCCCGTCAGGGATGCCGACGTGCTCCGTGCGTATCGGATCAACGCGCTGCATGACGCGCATCACGACGACCCGACGTTCGGATACCGATACCTCGCCGACGAAGCCCGCCGGGCGGGGTGGCGGATGAGCAGGCGCACGGCGTGGAAGCTGTGCTCGCAGGCCGGGATTCTCTCGTCCGCGCAGCGCCGGCGGCGCGGGRAGGGCAAGAAGCCCGGCCCGCCGGTGTTCGACGATCACGTGCAGCGGGTGTTCCGTGCGGACGCACCGAACCGGCTCTGGCTCACCGACATCACGGAGCATTGGACGAGCGAAGGCAAGCTTTACTGCTGCGCGATCAAGGACGTGTTCTCGAACCGCATCGTCGGCTACTCGATCAGCGACCGGATGACCTCGAAGCTCGCCGTCGACGCCGTCCGAAACGCCGTCGCCCGCCGCGGTGAGGTCGCCGGCTGCATCCTGCACGCCGATAGGGGCAGCCAGTTTCGCAGCCGCGCGATGG
>NZ_MYFP02000055.1:0-680 GCF_004514465.2 Microbacterium sp. MEC084
TCGGGCTGTTCAAGAACGAAGCCATCCGCGACGACTCCCCATTCCGCAACGGGCCGCTGCGGACCGTCGACGACGTGGAATGGGTCACCGCCGAATGGGTCGACTGGTACAACCACCGGCGCCTGCACTCCACGCTCGGCGATGTCCCGCCCGACGAGTTCGAGGCCGTCTACTACGCTGACCTCGAAACGCCATCCCACCCGGTGCTGGCACCCGCATAGGAGCGGCAGAGAACCGGGGACGCTTCAATCAGCTCGGTCTTGTAGAGGTTGTTGATCGCCTCGGCGAGGGCATTGTCATACGAGTCCCCGACAGTGCCTGTCGACGGGGTCGCGCCAAGTTCGACGACGCGGTCGGTGTAAACCATCGACATGTAGTTCGAGCCGTGGTCGGCGTGATGGATCAGCCCGTCGAGCGGGCCGTCCGCGCCCCAGGCGGCCATGTCCAGCGCTTGTAGGGGCAGGACCTCCGCGCGCAGCGTCGAGGCGACGTTCCAGCCCACGATCTTGCGCGAGTACACGTCGGTGACGAACGCCACATACGCGAACCCCGCCCAGGTGGCCACATACGTGATGTCCGCGACCCAGAGCCTGCGCGGCGCGTCTGCGCGGAACCGTCGTTGGACGAGGTCCCGCGGCAGGGATTGCGCCTTGTCGGGCCTGGTCGTGAACGCCTTCTTC
>NZ_MYFP02000056.1:0-623 GCF_004514465.2 Microbacterium sp. MEC084
CATGATCGCCGCCGAGCGCGAGCTCGTCGCCAGCGCCACCGGGCTCATCGACGGGATGCCGCCCACGTTCGCGCAGCTGAAGGTGCAGGCGGACACGTGGGCCGCGTACCTCGACCAGGACGGCCCCGCCCCGGACGCGGAGAAGGCATCCCGGCGGCGCGGGTTCACGATCGGGAAGGAACGCGACGGCCTGTTCCCCGCACGCGGAGACCTCACCCCCGAAGGCGCCGCGGTGCTCCAGCGGATCCTCGACGCGGGCGGCAACCCCGCCGTCCGCTTCACCGACAGCTACCGAGATAAGGGCGAGGGCGAGCCGTGGACCGACGACGAACCCGTCGACGACCCCCGCACCCCCGCCCAGAAACGCCACGACGGGGTCTGCTGAACGAATAGGTGACAGTTTCGGTTAGGCCGCGAGGGCCAGGTTCTGGTTCATGATGGTCTCGAACTCGATCGGCGTCAAACGGCCCAGACGGGCTTGCCGGCGGCGTCGGTGGTAGGTCCGCTCGATCCAGGTCACGATCGCGACGCGCAGCTGTTCTCGGTTGGCCCAGGCGCGGCGGTCGAGGACGTTCTTCTGCAGCAGGCTGAAGAACGACTCCATCGCGGCGTTGTCGCCCGCA
>NZ_MYFP02000057.1:0-599 GCF_004514465.2 Microbacterium sp. MEC084
ACTCGCGATTTCGCCGGTTCTGGGGTCGGTCTTGACGAGGTGGTAGACCTCGCGGATGACGTAGCGCTTGAGGCAGCGGATGATGTCGCGTTTGCTCTTGCCTTCGGCGGTGCGTCGGGCGACGTAGGCGATCGTCGGCTCGTGGAATCTCATCCTCACGATGACGGTCCGGTAGATCGCGGCATTGAGCTGGCGGGGACCGCCATGGTTGATGCGATGCTTCCCGCTGGTCATGGCCGACCCTGTGGGGCTGGGGCTGATGCCGGCGAGCTTCGCGAACGCGGCCTCGCCCTTGATGCGCTCGGGGTTGTCGCCGGCGACGATGAGGATCTCCGCGGCAGGGTCGACACCGGTGCAGGACTCGTCCAGCAGCTGCGGCGCCCGACGGAGAACGCCGCCCGGCGGTCCTCGCGGGGTTCGCGACCGCGGTCCCGAAGAGCGCCGAGGCGGTCCTCGCGGGGTTCGCGACCGCGGTCCCGAAGAGCGCCGACGGCGTGGTCGAGATGATCCGGCAGCTGAAAGTCGCCCACGACACCGCGGTCAAGGATCGCACCGGAGCGATGGTCACCCTCAAAGCGATGCTCGTCCACGCTACCGAG
>NZ_MYFP02000058.1:0-575 GCF_004514465.2 Microbacterium sp. MEC084
TGAGCGCGCGGGCGAAGCGCCGGCTTCGAAATTGCGATCCGCGGTCCGAATGCACGATGCAGCCGGCGACATCGCCGCGCATCGCGACGGCGTTCTCGACCGCGCGGACGGCGAGTTGCGACTTCATGCGGTCGCTGATCGAGTACCCGACGATCCGGTTGCTGAAGACGTCCTTGACGGCGCAGATGTAGAGCTTGCCCTGCCGGGTTCGGTGCTCGGTGATATCCGTCAACCACAGCCGGTTGGCCGYGGTCGCGGTGAAGTCGCGCTGCACGCGGTCGTCGAACACGGGCGGGCCGGCCTTCTTGCCGTTCTTGCCGCGCTTTTTCCCGAACACCGACCACACGCCATTGCGGGAGCTGTGTTTCCAGACCGTCCGATCCGACACCTCCCACCCGTTGTCGCGGACGGCGTCGGCGATGAGGCGATACCCGAACTCAGGATCGTCGGCATGCGCGTCGACGATCGCGTCGACCAGATGCGCCTGCRCCCAGTCACGGTCGGTCACGGGCTCAGCCAGCCACCGGTAGTACGGCTGGCGGGCGATCTTCAGCACCCGGCACGTCACCGCGACC
>NZ_MYFP02000059.1:0-573 GCF_004514465.2 Microbacterium sp. MEC084
GACGTTCCAGCCCACGATCTTGCGCGAGTACACGTCGGTGACGAACGCCACATACGCGAACCCCGCCCAGGTGGCCACATACGTGATGTCCGCGACCCAGAGCCTGCGCGGCGCGTCTGCGCGGAACCGTCGTTGGACGAGGTCCCGCGGCAGGGATTGCGCCTTGTCGGGCCTGGTCGTGAACGCCTTCTTCGACTTGCGAACCCCACGCACTCCCGCGAGGCGCATGAGGCGTTCGGTCTGGTCTCGGCCGATGTCCCATCCCTGACGTTTCAGGASGGCATGCATCTTCCGCCGCCCGTAGACGCCGTAGTTCTCCGCATSCAGCCGGGCGACCTCGGGCACCAGCAGCTCGTCCCGCAGCTGCCGGGCGGAGACGACGCGGGTCTTCGCGGCGCGATACCCGCGGGACGTGATGAAACCCTGCACTGCCGGGCGCAGCGTCCGGCAGATGAGCTCGACCCCGAACCGCTCTCGATATTCGTCGATGAAGCGGATCATCTCGGTCAGGGCCGGTCGAGCTCCTTCGCGAAAAACACGCTCGCGGCTTTGAGGATCTCATTCGCTTTCCGC
>NZ_MYFP02000007.1:0-109696 GCF_004514465.2 Microbacterium sp. MEC084
GTAGCGCAGCGCCCACTTCTTCGCGGTTGGCCAGGACACCCGGAAGTAGTCCGCTGCTGCCGCGATCGTCCAGTCCTCGTCGATGACCTTCTGGGCGAGACGGAGCCTTTGGCGCGGGGTCAGCGCCGCGTTAGCGTGAGACACGAGAACCTCCCTGGTTCAGAGCGGATGCGGTAGCAGCTCCACTCTGCCGGGAGGTTCTCGTCACATCAGGGAAGCCAGATCAAACAACGTCCCTGGGCAGTACACTTAGCGAGCCTCAATCTGCCCCTCGTTTGCTGGAGGGTCAGAGGGAGCGCCTCTACGGTGCACTGACCATCATGGGGCGTCTGCCGCAGGGAACCTCGCAAGGCACAACGTGGATGGGGAAAGTACGGTCGCTCATCGAAGCTCCTTCGTCGCGCTGCCCGCACGGACGACGGCTGAGATGGGGCTTCCCGAACACTGGCGCGAGAAACGGCTGTGGTCACCATCTGCAACGAGTGGCCCGGCTGAACAATGAGCCCTGAAGAGGACGAGACAGAGAGCCCGGAGTCGATCCTGAACAAGCTCTTGGCAGGACGTAGCCTGCTCGAGGTCTTCACTCCACGCAGGGAGACGAAGGCCTTGCTCTGGGAGCTCCGTCGCGATCCCGGGACCCGGGCGATCTTCGACGGCAGTCGACTCGACCAGGCGCCACTTGTCGGCCATGACGGAACCGATCGGCCTCCTTCGACACGATCACGCGGACCTGCTTCGTCTCCCAGTGAGCCGACCTCGGACCTCCTCAATATGGTCGTCGATTACGCCAATGGGATGACACAGCAAGAGATCGCTCGAAAACACGGTCTGCATGTACAGACCGTGCGTAAGAGGCTCGACACGGCAGGAGTCGTCACACGAGCCCGAGGTGGTGCGCTGACCGAAGCTGACTTGGACGAGGCCAGAAGCCTTCTCGCCGCCGGTGTGAGTGCTCGCGAGGTCGGTCGCCGCATGGGTGTTGCGCACACGACTCTGCTTCGGGCGATCCGGCGATCGGATGCCACGCTGTTTGAGAAATCCACCAACGCGCGCCACGAAACACCGGGCTTCTAGACGTCAATCACCGTGGCGCACCAAGAGAAAAGTAACCCTGACCAGGGATTTCAACAAACTCCACATGGTCGGGAAGTGAGACTCGCTGTGGGCCCAGTGGGGCTCGAACCCACGACCCGCGGATTAAAAGTCCGATGCTCTGCCAACTGAGCTATAGGCCCGCCTCTACTCTACGCGGGGCGGCTGGGCGACCGGCCGCGCCCCGGCCGGAGGCCCGGGCGTACCCTGGATCGATGACCGACGACTTCCACAAGCCCGTGCGGCGTCCGTCGGAGACCTTCGACCGGCTGTACGCGGCGGAGGACCCCGCGGAGGTGTCGCGCGCCGCGCACTCCACCGCGGCCGCGCTGCTGTCGCGCGTGCGCGAGGAGCGCGATCCCGAGGCCGTCGACCGGCTGGTCGGGTTCACGTCGCGCCACGGCATCGACGACATCGCCGAGCTGTGGTCGCACTCGCCCGCCAAGAGCCTGCCCGGGTCGCTCTGGCGGCTGTACCTGCTGCAGCTGTCGATCCACGACGACCCCGCCACGGCCGCGCTGCTCTACGACCGCGGGCGCACCGAGCTGCGCTCGTCGGATGCCGTCGTCGCGGGCGCGCCGGTCCCGGCCGGCCCCGGCGAGCTCGTCGCGCTGATCGACACGATCCTGCGCGGCGCGTTCCAGGGCGACTTCGCGGTGGCGCTCGACCGGGCCGCCGCGTTCTGCCGCGTGCAGGCGTCGGGCGCCACGCACCTGGCGGACGACTACGAGCGCACCGAGCCCCATCGCTCCACCGAGCTCACGACCCGCGCACTGCGCCTGGCGACCTACGCGACCGACCTCTCCGCCGCCGCCCGCCTGTGGCGCCGCGAGGCCCTCACCTGAGGATCCGGTGGATGTCCCGGGCTCGGGAATGCCCGCCCGGAGCGCTCCGTTAGACTCGTATGGCCGGGCCGCAGCAAACCCCGGGCTCCAACTTCTGCCGCCGCGAGCGGCCTTGCGCCGAGAGGCGTTTCTGCGGTCCGGCATTTTTCTTTTCGGATCGGGTTCCCACGAGATCGAACGCTCGCGCCCACGCTTCGCGCGGGCCCTCTCGTTCGAGGGCTG
The DNA here is from genome assembly GCF_004514465.2 of Microbacterium sp. MEC084. Taxonomy (NCBI): domain Bacteria; kingdom Bacillati; phylum Actinomycetota; class Actinomycetes; order Micrococcales; family Microbacteriaceae; genus Microbacterium; species Microbacterium sp. MEC084. Next base: position 2,160 of record NZ_MYFP02000007.1, read on the forward strand.
TCGCTTCGCTCCATCCGGGTGACGGAATCTTCCGTCGTCGGGATGGTCGGCAGTCGCTTCGCTCCACGCTTGCTTCGCTCGCACGTTCTTTTTCAGAAGCGGTCGCACGCGTGCGGGCGCCCCTTCGGGGGCCCTTCGCGGGCGAGAACGTCGCTGACGCTCCGTTCGGCAGCGCTCCGCGCTGCGATTGGCCGCTCCGCGGCACGCTCGCTTCGCTCGCACGACGGTAGATGACGAGGTTCCAGCCGGTCGTTGAGCGACGAGCGCCAGCGAGGAGTCGAAACGTGCTGAAGCGACCCGGCCGTTCGGGATGGTTCGGCCGCGTTTCGACTCCGGCTCCTTCGTCGCCTCCGCTCAACGACCGAGGGGTGGATGCCGGTCGTTGAGCGCGCGCGGTCGTAGGCTCGGGGCATGACCTGGCGATTCGCCCTCATCGTGGCGCCCGTGCCCGCAGACGACCCCCGCACCGACTTCGCCGACACGCTCGCCGTGATCGACCCCGACGCGCCGGCACTGAGCGTGGGCGAGCTGAGCACCCAGCGCGGCGACGGCATCTTCGAGACCATCGGCGTGGTCGACGGGCACCCGCAGGAGGTGCAGGCGCACCTCGAGCGCCTCGCCCACTCCGCGCGCCTGTGCGACCTGCCCGCCCCGAACCTCGCGCAGTGGCGAGCCGCGGTCGAGCGGGCGGCGGTCGAATGCCCCGCGGGGGAGAGCGCCATCAAGCTCATCCTCAGCCGCGGCGTCGAGCGCGTCGCGACCGGCCTCGAGGGTCCCACCGCGTGGGTCACCGCCGCGCCCGCGGCCGACATGAGCGTGGCCCGCACCGAGGGCATCAAGGTCGTCACGCTCGACCGCGGCCTCGACAGCGGTGCCGCCACGCGCGCGCCCTGGCTCCTGCTCGGCGCCAAGACGCTGTCCTACGCCGTCAACATGGCGGCCCTGCGCGAGGCGCACCGCCGCGACGCGCACGACGCGATCTTCGTCACGAGCGACGGTTACGTGCTCGAGGCGCCCACCGCGTCCGTCATCCTGCGCCGCGGCGACACCTTCATCACGCCCGAGCCGAACGGCCGCATCCTGCATGGCACGACGCAGCTGAGCGTCTTCGACTGGCTCGAGGAGAACGGCCACTCGACCGGCTACGAGCACGTGCCGGCCGCCGCCCTCGGGACGGCCGACGCGATGTGGCTGGTCTCGAGCGTGCGGCTGGCGGCGCCCGTCACGCTCCTCGACGGCCGCGAGCTGCCCGTCGACCGCGAGCTCACGGCAGCGATGAACGCGTACCTGCTCAGCCCGCGCGACTGATCCGAGGACGACGATGGCCCCTCCCGAAGGAGGGGCCATCGTGCGTCGAGGCGTGGGGCTCAGCCGAAGCGGCCCGAGACGTAGTCCTCGGTCGCCTGCACCGACGGCGTCGTGAAGATCTTCGTCGTGTCGTCGTACTCGATGAGCTTGCCGGGCTTGCCCGTGCCCGCGATGTTGAAGAACGCGGTCTTGTCGCTCACGCGCGACGCCTGCTGCATGTTGTGCGTCACGATCACGACCGTGTAGTCGTTCTTGAGCTCGGAGATGAGCTCCTCGATCGCGAACGTCGAGATCGGGTCGAGGGCCGAGCACGGCTCGTCCATCAGGATGACCTGCGGCGACACCGCGATCGTGCGCGCGATGCACAGCCGCTGCTGCTGGCCGCCCGACAGGCCCGAGCCCGGGCGGTCGAGGCGGTCCTTGACCTCGTTCCACAGGTTGGCGCCGCGCAGCGACTTCTCGACGAGGTCGTCGGCGTCGCTCTTCGAGATGCGCTTGTTGTTCAGCGTCACGCCGGCCAGAACGTTCTCGCGGATCGACATGGTCGGGAACGGGTTGGGGCGCTGGAACACCATGCCCACCTGGCGGCGCACCAGCACGGGGTCGACGCCGTTGCCGTACAGGTTCTCGCCGTCGAGCAGCACCTCGCCCTCGACGCGGGCGCCGGGGATGACCTCGTGCATGCGGTTGAGCGTGCGCAGGAACGTGGACTTGCCACAGCCCGACGGGCCGATGAACGCGGTGACCGTGCGGGGCTGGATGTCGATGGAGACGCCCTCCACGGCGAGGAAGTCGCCGTAGTAGACGTTGAGGTCGTTGACTTCGATGCTCTTGGACACCTGGGTCTCTTTCTTCGGGAAGCGGGAGGTCGGGTCGAGGGCGTCAGCGGCCGGTCATCTTGGGCGCGAAGATCTTGGCGATCAGGCGCGCGCCGAGGTTGAGCACCATGACGATGAGGATGAGGGTCAGCGCGGCGGCCCAGGCGCGGGCGACCGAGGCGTCGGGGTTCGTGCCCTGCTGCATGTACGAGTTGTAGGCGAACACCGGCAGGGTCATCATGTTGTCGTTGAACAGGTTGGTGTTCAGGCTCTGCGTGAAGCCGGCCGTGAGCAGCAGCGGCGCGGTCTCGCCGATGACGCGGGCGATCGCGAGCATGACGCTCGTGGTGATGCCGGCGATCGACGTGGGCAGCACGACCTTCACGATCGTCGCCCACTTCGGCACGCCCAGGGCGTAGGACGCCTCGCGCAGCTCGTTCGGCACGATCCGCAGCAGCTCCTCGCTGCCTCGCACGACGACCGGGATCATCAGCACGGCCAGCGCGAGCGAGCCCATGATGCCCATCGAGGTGCCGGGCCCCATCAGGAGCGCGAACACCGAGTAGATGAACAGACCCGCGACGATCGACGGGATGCCCGTCATGACGTCGACGAGGAACGTGATGGCCTTGGCGATGCGGCCGCGGCCGTACTCGACGAGGTAGATCGAGGTCATCAGACCGATCGGCACCGAGATCACCGTGGCCGCGAGCGTGATCAGGAGCGTGCCCCAGATCGCGTGCACGGCGCCGCCGCCCTCGCCCACGACGTTGCGCATCGAGTAGCTGAAGAACTCGAGGTCGAAGCGCTGCAGGCCCGCGACCAGCACCGTGAACAGCAGCGAGATGAGCGGCAGCAGGGCGAGCACGAACGCGCTCGCGACGAGCGCGGTCATGAGGCGGTCGACCGCGTGGCGGCGGCTCTCGGCGATGCTCGAGAGCACCGTGATCGCGATGAGGTAGATCAGCATGCCGAGCGCGACGGCGCCCGCGATGTTGAAGTCGGCCAGGTCGCCGCCGGCGCTCGCGACCCCGACGATCACGAACGAGATGAACATCGAGAAGGCGAGCAGGCCCCACGGGGCCCAGGCGGGCAGCTTGCCGGCGGTCAGCGACACGGTCGGTCGCGCGGGGGCGGCGATGGTGGCCATCAGTTCGCTCCAGAGAACTCGGCGCGGCGGGCGACGATCCAGCGCGCCACGAAGTTGACCGCGAAGGTCACGATGAACAGGATCAGACCGGTCGCGATCAGGGTGTTGACGCCCTCGTCGTGCGCCTCGGGGAACGACAGCGCGATGTTCGCGGGGATCGGGGTCGGGTTGGTCGAGGTCAGCAGCTCGAACGTCACGACGCCCGAGACCGACAGCACCATGGTCACCGCCATGGTCTCGCCGAGCGCGCGGCCGAGGGCCAGCATCGCCGCGGACACCATGCCGCCGCGCGCGAACGGCAGGACCGCCATCTGGATGACCTCCCAGCGCGTGGCGCCCAGCGCCAGCGCGGCCTCCTCGTGCAGCTTCGGGGTCTGGATGAACACCTCGCGGCAGATGGCGGTCATGATCGGCAGGATCATGACGGCGAGCACGAGCGAGGCGGTCATGATGGTGCGGCCCGTCGCCGACACCTGGCCGCCGAAGAGGGGGATCCAGGCGAGCGTCTCGTTGAGCCACACGTAGAACGGCTGCAGCATCGGGGCGAAGGTGAGACCGCCCCAGAGGCCGAAGACCACCGACGGCACGGCCGCGAGCAGGTCGATGATGTAGCCGAGGCCCGCGGCGAGACGCCGGGGCGCGTAGTGCGAGATGAACAGCGCGATGCCGATCGCGACCGGAGAGGCGATCAGCAGCGCGATGGCCGACGCCCACACGGTGCCGAACACCAGCGGCCAGACGTAGTCCCAGAAGGACCGGCCCTGGAGGATGTGGTTCGTGCTCGTGTCGGGCTTGAACGCGGGGAGCGACTGCAGGATCAGGAACGTCGCGACGGCCGCGAGCACGACGAGGATGACGATGCCGGCTCCGAGCGCGGTGCCGGAGAAGATGCGGTCGCCCGGGCGCTGCACCGGCTTCGCCGGACGGGCGGCCTGAGCGGCCGGCTTCGGGGGCTGCCCGGTGCCGCGGGCGGTCGCCTCGGGCTGCGGCGTTGTCGTGGTCATGCGGGCTGGCTCCTCAGACGCTCAGTCGGATCCGGTGACGGGACGGGGGTTCACGCAGTTCGGTGCCCCCGCGCATCCTCGAAGAGGATCCCACATGGGAATGCGCGGGGGCACCGACTGCTTTCAGCGAGTGATCGGTCAGCCGACCTGGATCATGTCGATCGCGGCGAGCGCCTGCTCACGCAGACCCTCCGAGATCGGGGCGGCGCCGGCGGCCTCGGCGGCGACCTGCTGGCCCTCCTCCGACGCCATGAACTCGAAGTACGCCTTCACGAGGCCGGCCTTCTCGGTGTCCTCGTACTGCTCGCACGCGATTAGGTAGCTGACCAGGGCGATCGGGTACGCGCCGTCGGCGGCGGCAGCCGGGTCGACGTCGAACACCAGGTCGGCGGCGCCGCGGCCCTCGACCAGCGGCGAGCTCTCGACCAGCGCGGCGGCGGCCTCGGGCGAGTACTCGATGAACTCGCCGCCGACCTCGACCTTGGCGGCCGTCAGCGTGTCGATCTGCGACGCGTCCGCGTACACGATCGCGCCGTTGCCGGCCTTGGCGGCGGCCACGACACCCGAGGTGCCCTGAGCGGCCTCGCCGCCCTCGATCGGCCACACGCCGTCGGCCTCCCACTCCCACACGTCGGGGGCGGTCGCCTCGAGGTAGGTCGTGAAGGTCTCGGTGGTGCCCGAGTCGTCCGAGCGGTGGACCGGCGTGATGGCCAGGTCGGGCAGCTCGACGCCCTCGTTCAGCGCGGCGATGGCCGGGTCGTTCCAGTTGGTGATCTTGCCCGCGAACATGCCGGCGATGGTCGCGGCGTCCAGGTTCAGCGAGTCGACGCCCTCGAGGTTGTAGGCCACGGCGACCGGGGCGATGTAGAGAGGGAGCTCGACGATGTCGTCAGTGGCGCAGGCGCCGAAGCCGCCCGCGGCGACCTCCTCGTCGTCGAACGCGCGGTCCGAGCCGATGAAGTCCGAGGCGCCGGCGATGAAGTTCTCGCGTCCGGTGCCCGAGCCGGTGGGCTCGTAGTTGACCGTGACGTCGGGGTTGGCGGTCTGGAACGCGGCGACCCATGCCTCCTGGGCCGAGCCCTGCGACGAGGCGCCGGTCGCGTTGATGGTGCCGCTGAGGGTCGAGGCGGTCTCCTCCGGAGCGCCGCTCTCGCCGCCGGCGGGGGCCTCGTTGGCCGCGCAGCCCGCGAGGGCCAGCGCGGTGACGGCGCCGAACGCGGCGATGCTGGTGAAACGAGCGATCTTCACTGTGTATCCGTTTCGATCAGGGATTCAGGGACGTCCCCGCCGGGTCGCAGGGCACGTGGTGACCGTACGAGGGGGCAGTGAAGAGCGTGCGGTGCACTGGTGAACGGAAGGTGAACGACGCGCGTCGATCCCGCGGAGAAGCCCGATCCCACAGCGAATTCCCGGGGGAGGGCGCCGGGTCAGATCTTGGGCGCGTGGGTCTCGATCGCGACGATCCCGGATCCGGGGTTCGTGGCGGAGACGTGCACGACGCTGAAGGCGCCGAACTCCAGGGCGGCCGCGTCGGCCAGGTAGGAGCCCCGCATGGTGCCGGTCGCAAGCGCCAACTCGGTCAGGATCTCCGGCAGCACCGGGCCGTGGCTGCACAGGACCGCGGGCTTGCCGGAGCGGATGCGCCGGCCCACGACCTGGCGCACGTCGGCGGCCCCGTCCTCCCACGCGTCCTGGCTGATCAGCTCGGTCTCGTCGATCCGGCGGCCGATGGCCTTCGAGAGCGGGACCACCGTCTTGACGCAGCGCACCGCGTCGCTGGAGACGATGCGGCGCACGCCGAACGCGCGCAGCCCTCCGACGATCGCCTTCGCCTGCTCCTTGCCGCGGGGAAGCAGGGGTCGCAGCGCGTCACGCCCGTCCCACTCGTCCCGCGGCACGGCCTTGCCGTGCCGCAGCGCGACGACCGGGAAGGTGTGCAGCACGCCGTCGTCGACGAGACGCTCGAAGTGCTCGAGGATCTCGATGTCGACCGGGTAGCTCAGCCGTGCGTGCGCCTTCTTGAGACCCACCCATTCGATGGCGGCGATCTCGTCGTTCGGCACGAAAGAGCTCTCCCGGATCGCCGCCTCGGTCGCCTCGGCCGACCAGTAGTGCACGATCTTCTCGCGTCCGCTCGGCAGCTTGTAGTGGGAGACGCCGAGCGGCGGGCCGAGCACCGTGCGGATGCCGGTCTCCTCGTGGATCTCGCGCACCGCGGTCTCGGCGAGCATCTCGCCGGGATCGACCTTCCCCTTGGGCAGCGTGATGTCGCGGTACTTCGTGCGGTGGATCAGCAGGACCCGCAGCTTGCCGTCGACGAGGCGCCACACCACGCCGCCGGCGGCGTAGACGGCCAGCGCGGTCATCGCGAGACGCGGGCCTGACGGCGGCGGCGGATGGCGCTCATCCGGCGATCCTGCAGGTCGGCGAGCGGCTTGCCGTCCTCGCCGACGCTGTGCCGGGTCCACACGCCCTCGGGCCCGAGGTGCCACGAGCTGGTGCCGTCGTCCATAGCCTGGTCGAACAGGCCCAGCAGCTCCGTGATGTGGCGCGGCGTCGTGACGCGCACGAGCGCCTCGACGCGGCGGTCGAGGTTGCGGTGCATCATGTCGGCGCTGCCGATGTACACGTCGGGGACCCCGTCGTTCGCGAACGCGAAGATGCGCGAGTGCTCGAGGTAGCGCCCCAGGATGGAGCGGACCGTGATGTTGTCGCTCACGCCGGGCAGGTCGGTGCGCAGCGAGCAGATGCCGCGCACCCAGACATCGACCTTCACGCCGGCGCTGCTCGCGCGGTACAGCGCGTCGATGATCTGCTCGTCGACCATCGAGTTGACCTTGATGCGCACGTACGCGGGCTTGCCCTCGAGCGCGTTGCGGCGCTCGCGGTCGATCAGCCGCAGCAGGCCCTTGCGCAGGTGCAGGGGAGCGACGAGCAGGCGCTTGAACTTCTTCTCGATCGCGTAGCCGCTCAGCTCGTTGAACAGGCGCGTGAGGTCGCGGCCGACCTGCGCGTCGGTCGTGAACAGGCCGAAGTCCTCGTACAGGCGGCTGGTCTTGGGGTTGTAGTTGCCCGTGCCGACGTGGCTGTAGTGGCGCAGCTCGCCCTTCTCCTCGCGGATCACGAGCGCGAGCTTGCAGTGGGTCTTGAGGCCGACCAGGCCGTAGACGACGTGCACGCCCGCCTTCTCGAGCTTGCGCGCCCACACGATGTTGTTCGCCTCGTCGAAGCGGGCCTTGACCTCGACGAGGGCGAGCACCTGCTTGCCGGCCTCGGCCGCGTCGATCAGCGCCTGCACGATCGGGCTGTCGCCCGACGTTCGGTACAGCGTCTGCTTGATGGCGAGCACGTGCGGATCCCGCGCGGCCTGCTCCAGGAACGCCTGCACGCTGGTCGCGAAGGACTCGTATGGGTGGTGCACGAGCACGTCGCCCTTGCGGATGGCCGCGAACAGGTCGGCGCGCGCGTCGCTCGACTGCTCGGCCGACTGGAACGCGACCGCGGTCGTGGGGACGTGCGGCGGGTAGTGCAGCTCGGGGCGGTCGATCCTCGTCAGCTCGAACAGGGCCCGCAGGTCGAGCGGCCCGGGCAGGCGGTAGACCTCCTGCTCCGTGATGTCGAGCTCCTTGAGCAGCAGGTCGAGAGTGAGGTCGTCCATGTCCTCGGTGACCTCGAGGCGGATCGGCGGGCCGAAGCGGCGCCGCAGCAGCTCGGCCTCGAGCGCCTGGATGAGGTTCTCGGTCTCGTCCTCCTCGATCACCATGTCCTCGTTGCGCGTCAGGCGGAACGCGTGGTGGTCGAGCACCTCCATGCCGGGGAACAGGTCGTCCAGGTGCTGGGCGATGAGCTCCTCGAGCGGAATGTACCGCGCGCTCGGGCCGGCCGTGGGCACCTCGATCAGCCGGGGCAGCATGGGCGGCACCTTGAGGCGCGCGAACTCCTGCCGGCCCGTGCGGGCGTTCCGGATGCGGATCGCCAGGTTCAGCGACAGGCCCGAGATGTAGGGGAAGGGATGCGCCGGGTCGACCGCGAGCGGCATGAGCACCGGGAAGACCTTCGCCTGGAAGTAGTCGTACAGGGCGGAGCGCTCGTCGTCGCCCAGGTCGCCCCAGCCGACGACCTCGATCGCGGCCTTCGCCAGCGCGGGGCGCACGTCGTCGTTCCAGACCGCCGCGTGCCGCAGCTGCAGCGCGTGCGCCTCGGCCGAGATGCCCGCGAGGACTTCGCCCGGCGACCGGCCGACGTTGGTGGGCACCGCCAGGCCCGTGACGATGCGGCGCTTGAGGCCCGCCACCCGGACCATGAAGAACTCGTCGAGGTTGCTCGCGAAGATCGCCAGAAAGTTCGCCCGCTCCAGGACCGGGAGGGTCGGGTCCTCGGCCAGCTCGAGCACGCGCTGGTTGAACGCCAGCCAGCTCAGCTCGCGGTCGAGGTAGCGGTTCTCGGGAAGCTGCGCGTCGGGGGCCTCGACGGCGGCGTCGAAGTCGTCGTCCTCGGCGTCGCCGATCCCGGTGTCCACGATGGCGATGTCGATCATGCGGCCCATCCTGCCACCGTCGCGTGACGCGTGTGTGAACGGCGGGATCAGGACCTCGGGCTCGCGCTGGGCAGCTGGTCGTCCTCGTACACGTTGAAGCGGTAGCCCACGTTGCGGACCGTGCCGATCAGCTGCTCGAGGTCGCCGAGCTTGGCGCGCAGGCGACGCACGTGCACGTCGACCGTGCGGGTGCCGCCGAAGTAGTCGTAGCCCCAGACCTCGCTCAGCAGCTGCTCGCGCGTGAACACCCGCGAGGGGTGCGTCGCGAAGAAGTGCAGCAGCTGGAACTCCTTGTACGTGAGGTCGAGCGGCTTGCCGTGCACCTTCGCCGAGTATGACGACTCGTCGATCGTGATGCCGGACGTCTGGATCCGGCTGCTCGGCTGCTCGGCGCTCTGGCGGCCGATCGCGAGCCGCACGCGGGCGTCGACCTCGGCCGGGCCGGCCGTGACGAGGATGACGTCGTCGATGCCCCAGTCGGTCGAGACGGCGGTCAGGCCGCCCTCGGTCACCACCAGGACGAGCGGCGCATCCAGGCCCGTCGTGTTCAGGATCTTGCAGAGCGACTTCGCGCCCACGAGATCGGTGCGCGCATCCACGAAGATGACGTCGGCGCTCGGGGCGTTCACCAGCGAGGCGGGCTCGGCCGGGATCTGCCGCACGCGGTGGCTGAGCAGCTCGAGCGCGGGCAGGACGGCGCCTCCGCCGGGGGCGGAACTCAAGACGAGAAGCTGTGCCAAGCGACGTCCTTTCGGCGCGGACTGGGGGCCGCACCCTGGGGTCGATGCGGTGGGGACTTCCGCATCGTGGACCCATCATAGGACGTGCCCGGACCTCGGCCGCCCCCGGGACGCCGCTCGGGCGGGGCCCCGGGCGGCCGGCATGGGAGCGGTTTCGGGATCGGGGCCCCGTCTTGGACAATGGACGGGTGACGACCCCCGACATGACCCCGGTCCGCCGCTACGCGGGCGCCGCGGCCACGTGGGCGTTCGCGCTCGTGGCGGCCATCCTCGTGAGCGTGCTCGTGCCGCTGGACGCCCGCCTGCCGTGGGTCGCCATCACGGGCGGCGTCTGCATGATCGTCGCCTTCGCGGCGCAGCTGATCGACGGCCGCTCGGAGGGCTTCATCTTCCGGGTCGGCGTCTCGGTCATCGGAGCGCTCGGCATCCTGGGCTTCCTCGCCCTGATCTTCACGCTCGTCGCGCTCGGCAGCTCGCTGTAGCTCGCTCGACGTCGAAGGAGCCGGCGCGGCCGGCGCGCCAGGCCGGGTCTAGACTTCTGGGCATGGATCTCGTCGCGCTCGAACTCTTCTTCGTCGGGCTGCTGGGCCTCGCCAGCCTGGCGATCGCCTTCATCTCCGGCACCGTGGTCTGGAACCTCTTCCGCGGCCAGCGCTGAGGGACGGCGGCATGATCGAGCTGCCGACCGACCTCCCCGCCGACCTGGCGCCGCTCTCGTGGCTCATCGGCGTGTGGGAGGGCACCGGTGTCATCGACTACGACCTCGGCGACGTCCACTACGAGGGCGAGTTCTCGCATCGCGTGAGCTTCAGCCACGATGGCGGTCCCTACCTGAACTACTCCGCCACGGCGTTCCTGGCCGCCTCCGACGGCACGCCCTCGCGCGCGCTGAACTCCGAGGTCGGGTTCTGGCGCGTGGCGCGTCCGTCGACCGGCGCCGAGCCCGGTCCGGGCCTGCTGCCGCCGCTCGAGACCGGCGCGCCGCGCACGGCCGAGGACGTCGAGCTGCTCCGCAATGCCGAGGGCGGCTTCGACCTGGAGGTGTCGCTCGTCCACTCCGACGGCGTGAGCGAGCTCTACCTCGGCCAGGTCCGCGGCCCGCGCATCGACCTCGCGACCGACGCGGTCGTCCGCACGGCGAGCGCCCGGCACTACGCGGCCGCGACCCGCATGTACGGCCTCGTCGAGGGGCACCTGCTGTGGGCCTGGGACATCGCGGCGCTCGGCCGCGAGCTCGGCTCGCACGCGTCCGCGCGCCTCGCGAAGGTCTCCTGATGTCCGGGCGGCCGTTCTTCGCGGACCGTGCCGGCGCCGTCCTCTCGGACGACGGCATCGCCCACTTCGGCGACCCGATGCGCGAGCAGCGCCGGCTCGCGTCGGGGCACGCGATCGCGCCCCGCGACGACCGGGCGGTCATCGAGGTCGCCGGCCCCGACCGGCTGACGTGGCTCGACTCGATCACGTCGCAGGCGGTCGCCGGCCTGGCGCCCGGGCACAGCACCGAGCTGCTCGTGCTCGACCCGCAGGGGCGCGTCGAGCACGCCGCGGGCGTGCTGGACGACGGCGCCTCGACCTGGCTGATCGCCGACGCCGGCGACGCCGCGGGTCTCGCCCGGTGGCTCACGATGATGCGCTTCCGCGCGCAGGTCGAGGTGCGGGTGCGCGACGACCTCGCGGTACTCGGCTTCATGGAGCTCGGCGACGCCGAGAAGCGCGTCGCGCTCGTGGCGCACCGCCCGCACGAGCTCCCGCTGGTGTGGGGCGACCCCTGGCGCGAGGTCGCCGCGGGCGGATGGCAGTACGCCGCCCCCGCCTCCCATCCCGCGGCCGGATACGGCTGGATCGAGGCGATCGTGGAGCGCACCGCGCTCCCGCAGCTCGCCGACGCGGAGCTCGCGGGGCTGCTGGCCGCAGAGGCCCTCCGGATCGAGGCGTGGCGCCCGCGCTGGAGCCGCGAGGTGGACGAGCGCGCGATCCCGCACGAATTCGACTGGCTGCGCAGCGCGGTGCACCTGAACAAGGGCTGCTACCGCGGGCAGGAGACGGTCGCCAAGGTGCACAACCTCGGGCACCCTCCCCGGCGGCTCACGCTGCTGCACCTCGACGGGAGCGACAGCGTGCTGCCGGAGCCCGGCACCGCCGTGCTGATGGCGGGCGGCGAGGGCGAGCCCTCCGAGGTGGGCCACGTGACCAGCAGCGCCCTGCACCACGAGCTGGGGCCCGTCGCGCTGGCCGTGCTGGCGCGTCGCGTTCCGGGCGACGCCGTGCTCGAGATCCGCTCGGACGGCGCGCGCATCGCCGCCGCGCAGGAGGTCATCGTGCCGGCCGACGCCGGCGCGACGGCCGCCGTGCCCCGCCTGACCCGGCTGTCGCGGCGCCCGCTCGCGCAGGATCCCGCGAAGCCCGCTCCCGCCGAGTAGGACGCCGCGCCGGATGTCCGACTCGCAGCCGATCACGCAGGCCATCCCGGTCACCTGGCGCAGCCGGTTCTCCCCGAAGCCAGGCCTGGCGAGGCTGCGGGAGTCGTGGATCGCGATCGCGCAGATCGTGCTCGCGGCGACCGCCGCGTTCCTGCTCGCGCATCTGGTGCTCGGCCACGAGGCGCCCATGCTGGCGGCCACCGTGTCGATCTCGAGCCTCGGGCTCGCGCGCGACGCGCGCCCCGGTCGCGTGCTCGAGACCGTGATCGGCATGCTGACGGGCATCCTGATCTCCGAGGCGCTGCGCCTCGTGGTCGGGTCCGGCTGGTGGCAGCTGGCCGTGACGCTCGCCGTCACGATGCTCGTCGCGCGCTTCCTGTCCGCCTCGCCCCAGTTCGCCATCGCGGCGGCCATCCAGGCGGCGATCGCGATGACCCTGCCGCTCGGTCCCGTGCCGTTCGCGCGGCTGGCCGACGGGGCCTTCGGCGGCGTCATGGCGATCGCCGTGACGGCGCTGCTTCCGCGCAATCCCGTGACGGCCGTGCTGCGCGACGCGCGCGCCTTCTTCGCGGGCTTCGACGCCGCCGCCGCGCGGCTCGTGTCGGCGCTGCGCCGCGGCGACCGGCTGCGGGCCGAGCGGGGCCTCGAGAAGGCCCGTGCGCTCCAGGCTCCGCTGGACGCGTGGCGGACGTCGCTGGAGTCGGGCCGCGCGATCTCCCGCATCTCGCCGTTCCTGCGCGGCCGGCGCGCCGAGCTGGAGCGGCACGCTCGCATCCTGCAGGCCATGGATCTCGCGATGCGCAACCTGCGGGTGGTCGGCCGCCGCATCGTGTACGTCACGGACGACGGCCGCCCGCTGCCGGTGCCGGCCGAGGCGATGGGGGAGGTGGCGCGGGCGGCGACGCTCGTGGCGGCCTCGATCGACGACATCTCGCAGGAGCCCATCGCCCGCGAGGCGCTCCTGTCGATCGCCCGTCGCCTGGACCCCGCCGCGATGCTTCCGGGGGCCGGTCTCGGCGAGCAGGCGCTGGTCTCGGCGATGCGTCCCCTCGTCGTCGACCTCCTCGTCGCGACGGGCCTGCCGCCCGGCGAGGCCCGCGCCGCCATCCCGCGCATCTGATCCCCGCGCCCCCTCGACTGGGCACAGGGTCAGCCCGGGCGCACCACGTCCCACGGGACGGTGAGCTCGCCCAGGCGCCAGCGCGAGCGCCCGCCGAGCACCGGGACGCCGGAGGCGCGCAGCGCGGCCACGGCGGCCATCCAGCGCTGTGTGGGGCCGAACGGCGCGAGCGCGGCGGCGCGCTCCCACTCGCGGTCCAGCGCGACGAGCAGGTCGTGGATGCGCTCGCCCGGCACGTTGCGGTGGATGAGGGCCTTCGGCAGGCGCTCGGCGACGACCCCGGGGCGCTCGAGCTCCGCGAGCCGGAGCGAGATCGTGAAGCGCACGGGGGCGCCCGCCGCGTCCACGTCGATCCAGCTGCACAGTCGGCCGATCTCGTCGCAGGTCCCCTCGACGAGCACGCCGCCCGGCGCGAGGCGCGCGGTCATCCGCTCCCACGCCCCCGGCACGTCCCGCTCCTCGTACTGCCGCAGCACGTTGAAGGCGCGGATCACCGCCGGACGGCGGCCGTCCGGCAGGGGCACCTCGAAGCCGCCGCGCGCGAACGACACCCGCGCATCCGGCGAGAAGACGGTCGCGCCCCGCCGCGTCGCCTCGAGCTGCTCCGAGGCGCGCGCCACGCGCTCGGGGTCGATCTCCAGGCCGTGCACGTCGACGTCGCCCCGCACGCGACGCAGCCGCGCCTCGAGCTCGAGGGTCGTCACGCCGTTCGCGCCGTAGCCGAGGTCGACCACGAGCGGGTCGGGCGCGCGGCGGAACTCCGCCAGGTGAGCGATCCAGCGGTCCACGCGACGCAGCCGGTTGGTGCCCGTCGTGCCGCGCGTCGGGCGTCCCTCGGGGGCGGCGGGCGGGCGCGGGGTCATGCTTCGATTCTGCCGCCGATAGCATGGGGCGCATGGCACATACCCTGATCCTGCTGCGACACGGCCAGAGCGAGTGGAACGAGCTCAACCTCTTCACCGGATGGGTCGACGTCCGGCTGACCGAACTCGGCCAGGCCGAGGCCAAGCGCGGCGGCGAGCTGCTCAAGGAGCAGGGCTTGCTCCCCGACGTGGTGCACACGTCCGTGCTCAGCCGCGCTATCCAGACCGCGAACATCGCGCTCGACCACGCCGACCGGCTGTGGATCCCGGTGAAGCGCTCGTGGCGCCTCAACGAGCGCCACTACGGCGCGCTGCAGGGCAAGGACAAGGCCCAGACTCTCGAGCAGTTCGGCGAGGAGAAGTTCATGGAGTGGCGCCGCTCGTTCGACGTGCCGCCGCCCGTGATCGACCCGGAGGACGAGTACGCCCAGACGAACGACCCCCGCTACGTCGGCATCGACGGCGAGATCCCCGGCACCGAGTCGCTCAAGATCGTGATCGACCGGATGCTGCCCTACTGGGAGAACGAGATCGTCCCCGACCTCCAGGCCGGCAAGACGGTCATCGTCGTCGCCCACGGCAACTCGCTGCGCGGCCTCGTGAAGCACCTCGACGGCATCAGCGACGACGACATCGCGGCCCTCAACATCCCGACCGGCATCCCGCTCGTGTACGAGCTCGACGACGACATGAAGCCGACCGGCCCGAGCCGCTACCTCGACCCCGAGGCCGCCGCCGCGGGCGCCGCCGCCGTGGCGTCGCAGGGCAAGAAGGCCTGACGCGCGCACGGAGACAAGAAGCCCCGCCCGGATGATCCGGGCGGGGCTTCCGCGTTCGGGGGCCGCTCAGGCGGCGGGGTGCGCGGGGTGCTCCGCGCCGCTCCAGTCGCCCGTGCTGAGGTAGATGACCTTCTTGGCGATCGAGACCGCGTGGTCGGCGAAGCGCTCGTGGTAGCGGCTCGCGAGGGTCGCGTCGACGGTCGCGCCGGCCTCGCCCTGCCACGTGTCGCTGAGCACCTTCTCGAACACGCTCGCGTGCAGCTCGTCCACGTCGTCGTCGCTGTTGCGGATCTGGTCCGCGAGCGTCAGGTCGAACGTGCGAAGCAGCTCCGTGAGCGTGCGGGCGATCTGCACGTCGAGCTCGCCCATGCGCGTGAAGGTGCCCTTGAAGCCCTTGGGGATGGCGCGCTCGGGGTAGCGCGTGCGCGCCAGCTGGGCGATGTGCTCGGCGAGGTCGCCCATGCGCTCGAGTGACGCGCTGACGCGCAGCGCGGTGACGACGATGCGCAGGTCGCGGGCGACCGGCTGCTGCATCGCGAGGATCTCGATCGCGTGCTCGTCGAGGGCCAGGGCCAGCTCGTCGATCAGGCGGTCGTCGGCGATGACCTCCTCGGCGAGGGAGACGTCGCTGGTGGCGAACGAGCGGGTGGCCTTGTCGATCGCGATCGTGACCAGCTCCGCGATCTCGACGAGGCGCGCCTGCACGTCCTCGAGTGACTGATGGAAGACTTCGCGCATCGGGGACCTTTCGTGTGTCGCGAGGCGGCGGCACGCGGGGGCCGCGGCTGAGCACGCTTTGATGAGATTGTCCTCAGCGTAGGTGAACGACCGGTGCCGCAACGGTGAACAGTCCGGCGATGGCCCGCATCGTGAGCGGGATCCGTCCGGAACGGTGTTCGCCATGACTTTACTCTTGAGGCATGGACACGACGCAGCTCGCGCTGCTCGCCCTGATCTCGGGGGCGGTCATCGGCGCAGGGGCGTGCCTCATCGTCTTCGCGGCCCTGCGCGCGCGCGAGCGTGCGGCACGGCTCGCGGACGGCAGGATGCCCGAGGGCGTCACGTCCGTGCTGGACGCCATGGACGACGCCGCAGCGGTCGTCGACGCGTCGGGGCAGGTCGTCGCCACGTCGCCGTCGGCGCCGTGGCTGGGGATCGAGCCGGGCGCCCCGCTCGAGAACCCCGGCCTGCGCGAGCTCGTGAAGTCCGCGCGCTCCGGCGGCACGCAGACCGAGAACCTGCGCCTCACCAGGGGCCGGCTGGCCTCGGACACGCGGCTCGTGTCGGCCCGCGCGAGCCGGATCGGCGAGCGCCACACGCTCCTGATCGTGCGCGACCTGTCCGAGCAGGAGCGGCTCGAGCAGATGCGTCACGACTTCATCGCCAACACGAGCCACGAGCTCAAGACGCCCGTGGGCGCCATCTCGCTGCTCGCCGAGGCGATCGAGCTGGCCGCGGACGACGCCGCCCAGGTGCGGTCGTTCACGGCGCGCCTCTCGGCCGAGGCGGACCGCCTCGGCCGGCTGACGGGGCGCATCATGAACCTCTCGCGCCTGCAGGCCGCCGACGAGCTGACCGAGGTCGGCGACGTCGCGATCGACGAGGTCGTGACCGCCGCGGTCGAGGCCCACGTCGTGCAGGCCGGATCGGCGGACGTCGAGCTCGTGCGGGGCGGCGACCGGGGCCTCTACGTCCGCGGCGACGCGCAGATCCTGAAGGAGGCGATCGGCAACCTCATCGCCAACGCGATCGCGTACTCGCCCGGCGGATCCCGTGTGGGCGTGGGGGTGCGCGCGGTGGGCGACGTGGTCGAGATCGCCGTCACCGACCAGGGCATCGGCATCGCGGAGGCCGACCAGCACCGCGTGTTCGAGCGCTTCTACCGGGCCGACCAAGCCCGCTCGCGCCGCACCGGCGGCTCGGGCCTGGGGCTGTCGATCGTCAAGCACGCCGTGTCGCGGCACGGCGGCGAGGTCCGCCTCTGGTCGCAGCCCGGCCGCGGATCCACCTTCACCGTGCGCCTCCCGCTCAGCGAGGCGCCGGTCATCGAATCACCCGACAAGAACAGAAGGCGGAAGCCCGCGACCCCCGTCGTCGGCGCCGTCGCGAAGAAAGGCCGCTGATGACGCGTGTGCTCCTGGTCGAGGACGAGCCCGACCTCGCCGAACCCCTCGCCTACCTGCTCCGTCGCGAGGGCTACGAGGTCGAGATCGCGGAGGACGGTCCGGCGGCGCTCGCCGCGTACCGCGAGCGCGGCGCCGATCTTCTGCTGCTCGACCTGATGCTGCCCGGCATGCCCGGCACGGAGGTGTGCCGCCAGGTGCGGACCACCTCCAACGTGCCGATCATCATGCTCACGGCGAAGGACTCCGAGGTCGACATCGTCGTGGGCCTGGAGCTGGGTGCGGACGACTACGTCACCAAGCCCTACTCGGCCCGCGAGCTGCTGGCGCGCATGCGGGCGGTCCTGCGCCGCACGGCCGACGCGGAGGCCGAGCTGGACGAGCGCGTCCTGGAGGGCGGGCGGGTCACGCTCGACGTCGACCGCCACACGGTCGCCGTCGACGGCCAGCAGATCAACATGCCGCTCAAGGAGTTCGAGCTGCTCGAGGTGCTGATGCGCAACGCCGGCCGGGTGCTCACGCGCGGCCAGCTGATCGACCGGGTGTGGGGCAGCGACTACTTCGGCGACACCAAGACGCTCGACGTGCACATCAAGCGGATCCGCTCGCGCATCGAGCAGGTGCCGAGCGAGCCCGTCATGCTCGTCACGGTCCGCGGCCTCGGCTACCGCTTCGAGGGATGAGGGAACGGGAAAGGCCGCGAGGATCCGAGATCCTCGCGGCCTTTCCGCATGTCCGGGGGAGCGGCGGTCAGTGGCCGCCCTCTTCGCCCTCGGCGTGCTCGAGGTGCGAGCAATCGCTGTGCTCGCCGCCCGGCACGAGGTCGGCGAAGTGCTCGAGGCAGCCGTCGAGGACGGGCACCTCGGTCAGGACGCCCTCGGCGTCGCCCGACTGGAAGTAGACGGGGAGCGTGGCGCCCGGCTTGGTGTCGATGCCCTCGAGCAGCAGCGGCTCCTCGGTGCCGGCGCCGAGGCTGACGACCTCGCCCGCCGGGACGCGGACCGTCGCGGTGCCGCCGTCGAACTCGATGTTGAGCGTGGCGGAGGTGTCGGTGGTGTTCACGAGCGCGGCGACGAGGTTGCCGTCCGTGCCGTGATCGTCGGCGACGATGACCGCGTTGCGGACCTCGATCGCGGCGCCCTCGCTCTCCTCGACGTTCACGCCGTCCGAGGCCGAGTAGACGATGGTCGTGGCCTGATGCGTCATCGATGCGCAGCCGGTGGTGCCCAGTGCGATGACGCCGAGGGCGAGGGACGCGAGGATGCGGGAGTTCACGGAACCTCCAGGTCGAGCGGACCCCGCCGAGCTGCGGGCCCTGCGTGCCATTCTAGGGGGTCGCGCGCGTGCGCCCGATGCCCGGGTCCCCGGCGGCGGAGGAGGCGCGGCGGACTGGCGGGAAACGGCGTGTCGCTGCGGCCGATAAGGGTCGGCGAACCTTAGTGCATGGCCGACTGTGGTATCCTTGAAGTCGCCGAAAGGACACAATTCTATGCTTTTCGAGGTTGGCGAGACGGTCGTCTACCCCCATCACGGTGCGGCCACGATCACCGAAGTCAAGACCCGCGTCATCAAGGGCGAGGAGAAGGTCTACCTCAAGCTGAACGTCACCCAGGGCGATCTCGTGATCGAGGTGCCTGCGGAGAACGTCGACCTGGTCGGCGTTCGGGACGTCATCGGCCAGGACGGGCTCGACAAGGTCTTCGAGGTCCTGCGCGCCCCCTTCACCGAGGAGCCGACCAACTGGTCGCGCCGCTACAAGGCGAATCTCGAGAAGCTCGCCTCGGGTGACGTGATCAAGGTCAGCGAGGTCGTGCGCGACCTGTGGCGCCGCGACCAGGACCGCGGTCTGTCGGCGGGCGAGAAGCGCATGCTCGCGAAGGCCCGTCAGATCCTGATCTCCGAGCTCGCGCTCGCGGAGAAGACCGATGAGGAGAAGGCCGCGTCGGTTCTCGACGAAGTCCTCGCCTCGTAATCCCACACGCTCAACGGGCGCCGCTCCCCTCGGGAGGCGGCGCCCGTTAGCGTTGGAGCGTGACTCTCACTCCCACGCCGCGGATCGCGGTCGTCGTCGTCGCCGCCGGCTCCGGCACCCGCCTCGGGCTGGACGTCCCCAAGGCGTTCGTCGGCCTCGACGAGCACACCATCCTGCGCCACGCGCTGCGGTGCGTGTTCGCCGCACCGGCGGCCCAGGTCGTCGTGGTCGCGCCCGCGGGGCGCGAGGGCGAGGCGCTCACCGACGCCCGCGAGGCCGCAGGCGACCGGTCCGAGCTGGTGTCTGTCGTCACGGGCGGCACGACCCGCCAGGCCTCCGTGGCGGCCGGTCTGCACGCGCTGTGGCCGTCTGTCGAGGTCGTGCTGATCCACGACGCCGCGCGGGCCCTGACGCCCCCCGAGGTGTTCGCGCGCGTGATCGACGCGGTCGACCGCACCGGATGGGGCGTGGTGCCGGCGCTGCCGGTGGTCGACACGATCAAGCGCGTGGACGGCGACCGCATCGTCGAGGCCGTCGACCGGGCGCAGCTGGCGGCCGCCCAGACCCCGCAGGGCTTCCGGCGCGACGTGCTCGAGACCGCCTATGCGGTGGCCTCGCAGGAGTACACGGACGACGCGGCGCTGGTGGCCGCGGCGGGGCATCGCGTCGCGATCGTCGACGGCGACGCGCACGGGTTCAAGATCACGACCCCCGCGGATCTCGACCGCGCCCGCGCGATCGCCGCGCCCGTCGCACCCGTCGAGACCGGGCTGGGCCCGCGTCCCTCCGGCCCGCGCGTCGGTGTCGGCACGGACGTCCACGCGTTCGGAGGCGAGGGTGCGCTGTGGCTCGCCGGCCTCGAGTGGCCGGGGGAGCCGGCGCTGTCGGGCCACTCGGACGGCGACGCCGTCGCGCACGCGATCGTCGACGCGCTGCTGTCGGCCGCCGGGCTGGGCGACATCGGCACGCACTTCGGCACGTCCCGCCCGGAGTTCGCGGGCGCCCACGCCGACGCGTTCCTCGCCCGCACCCGCGCGCTGCTGGGGGAGGCCGGATGGTCCATCGCCAACGTGGCCGTCCAGATCCAGTCGAACCGACCCAAGCTGGCGCCGCGGCGCGCGGAGGCCGAGGCGGCGCTGTCGGCTGCTCTCGGAGGCGCCCCCGTCTCGCTCTCGGCCACGACGACCGACGGGCTCGGCTTCACGGGCGCGGGGGAGGGTGTGCAGGCCTTCGCGGTGGCGCTCATCCAGCCCGCCTGACACCGAACCCGGGAACGCGAGACGGGCGCCGGACCGGATGGTCCGACGCCCCTCTCGCGTGAGCGCGTCAGGCGCGCGGCTCGAAGCTCGTGCCCTGCACCAGGCGCGCCGCGGGGGCGGGCGCCTCGGCCGAGCGCGGGTCGAACGACACCACCGTGACGGCGTTGTCGCCCTCGGCCACGATGGGCCACGGCACGTACAGGCTCGTCTGCGGTCCGGCGATGTCGAACCGCCCCAGGCAGAAGCCGTTCACGAACGCGACGCCCCGGTCGACGCCGTCGATCGCGAGGCGCGCGTCGCCGCGGCGCTGCGAGCGAAGGAGCCCGTGAACGCGAGCGGCGCGACCGCGTCGAGCGCGGCGGCGTCCTCGTCCTCCCATGGCGCGAGCGCGTGCAGGTCGTCCAGGCGCGCGGTCCGGCTCGTGAAGCCGTGAACCAGCTGGCGCTCGTGCATGACCTGGCCGGTGATGCCCTTGCGCTCGCCGACCATCGGTCCGTAGTTGACGCGGCCGAGCGAGTCCACGACCAGATCGATGCGCACGGCGGAGCCGGCCGGGATCTCGGGCAGGTCCACGGAGAGCTCGGTGCCGGCGCCCGCGCCGACCAGGCGCCCGTCGGCGTTCGCCTCGCGCGGGCCGCGGAGCTCGGCGGTGTGGATCGCCACGCCCTGGTCCAGGCCCAGATCCTCGAACTGGGGGACGTACGGAGTGCGGACCGCGCCACTCGCCGCGAGCGCGGACCCCGTGGCCGGGGAGAGCGCGATCGTCGCCTCGTCGAGCCACGGCAGGGGCTCCGGGACGTCGGGCACCTCGGATTCGTCGCCCGCGGACGCGCGGAACTCGAGCAGCGCCTCACGGAAGAGGCGGTACTTCTCGGTCGGCTCGCCGCGCTCGTCGATCGGGCGTCGTAGTCGTAGCTCGTGATGGTCGGCTGGAGGTCCTCGTCGTGCAGGGGACCGCCGCGGTTCGCGCCGGCCCACGGGCCGAAGTTGGTGCCCCCTGCGCCATGTAGAGGTTGACGGAGGCGCCGGCGCCCAGGATGTCGCGGAGTACCTGCGCGGCATCGGCGGCGTCGCGCTCGGTGTGCTTCTCTCGGCGGTCTCGGCGCTGTCGATCTTCCAAGCGTCGCCCTCGACCGAGGCCCAGGTGGCGCCGTGCTGCCACGCAAGCGCGGCGTACAGGGCCGGGTCGCCCAGCGTGGTCGCGCCGATGCGGACGTTCGGGTCGGCGGCCTTGACGGCCTCCGCGGCGGCGACGTGCTCGTCCCACGTGGTGGGGACCTCGACGCCGTACTGCTCGAACAGGTCGGCGCGGCAGAAGAAGGACAGCACGCCCATGTCGAGCGGCACCGACCAGGTCGAGCCGGCGAACTGCGTCCGAGGGGCGCGTGCGCCGCTCGCACGGCGGCGTCTCGCGCGTGGAGCAGCGTGCGGCGGATCGCCGCCCCGGCGGCACGTACGGTCTCGTGATGCCGCACGCCGAGTACTACTTCGGCGCGGTCATCGACGGGATCCGGGCCGCGGCCGCCGAGGCCGGCACGCGCCTGACGCTCGGTGTCTCGGCGTACGACCTGCGCGTCGAGCGCCGACTGGTCGAGGGGCTGGTCGCGCGCGGCGCGGACGGTCTGATGATCGCCCCGACCCCCGACTTCGACACGGGCGAGCTCAGCGACGAGACGCAGGAGTGGCTCGAGTCCATCCCGCTTCCGATCGTGCTGGTCGAGCGCCCGGTCCGCCCGGGCGGCCGCGCGTCGCAGTTCGACGGAGTGTGCTCCGCGCACGGCGTCGGGGCCGCGAACGCGGTGCGCCACCTGGTCGAGCTCGGGCACACGCGGATCGCGCTGGTCGCGGTGAAGGGCCCGAACACGCCCCTCGTCGCCGACGGCTACCGCGACGCGATCGCGCACTGCGGCGTGGAGTCGGTGGGGGAGGCGTACGAGAACCTCGCCGACCTGTCCGCCCTCGACGCCGAGGTCGCGTCGCTGATCGAGCGCGGCGCCACCGGCCTCCTGATCCTCAACGACCAGCTCGCGATGCGGCTGCTCGGGCGCCTCGAGGCCTTCGGGCGCCGCGTCCCCGACCGGCTGTCGGTGGTCTGCTACGACGACATCAGCGCGGAGCTGGCCCAGCCGGCGCTCACGGCCGTGGCCCCGCAGAAGGAGCAGGTCGGACGCCGGCCGTTCGCGCTTCTGGCGAACCGGGTCGCGCGCGGCTCGGAGGCGGGCGGCGTACAGCATGTGGCGCTCGTGCCGGAGCTGCGCGTGCGCGACTCCACGCGCGTCCCCGCCTGAGCGGCCCGTCCGGACGAGTCGCGCGTCAGAGCGTGCGCGTCATGAATGTGGACAGCGGGTCCTCGGCGTAGCCGTCGAACGGACCGCACTCCACGAAGCCCTCCGCCGCGTACAGGCGGCGCGCGGGGATGAACCCGTCGTCGCTGCCGGTCTCGAGCCACAGCGAGGACAGGCCGCCGGCGCGCGCCTCCGCCACGATGTGGCGCAGGAGCGCCCGGGCCACGCCGCGTCCGAGGAACGCGTCGGCCGTGCGGAACGACTTGAGCTCGCCGCGGTCCGACGGCGCGCCGTGCGTGTCCCGCAGGCGCTTGAGGGCGGCGATGCCGGCGATCCGCTCGTCGATCCACGCGCTCCAGACCGTGACGTCCGGGGAGCACAGGGCATCGAGATCCAGGGCGTGGACGCTCTCGGCCGGCGTGTTGGCGTGCATCTGCGCGTGGTGGTGCGCGATCAGCGCGCGCGTCGGCTCGCCCGACAGGTCGTCGATCCGGATCTCGATGCCGGCGGACATCAGCCCTCCACCGCGAACGGCTCGGGATCGCGCGGTGCGCGCGAGCCCCACGCCAGCAGCGCCAGCCCGGCGCCCAGCACCACCAGTCCGAGCACCGAGAGCGGGGCGAGGCGTTCGGCAAGCACCACGACGCCCAGGATGCTCGCGGTCAGCGGCTCGGCCAGGGTGAGCGTCGCGGCGGTCGCCGCCTTCAGCCCGCCCAGGCCCGACGTGAACAGGGCGTAGGCCGCCGCGATGGTGGCGAGGCCGAGCCACAGCGCCATGCCCGCGCCGGCGGGATCCGTCAGCCAGGCGACATCCGTGAACGGCAGCGCGACCAGCGCGATCGCGGCGGAGCCGCCGCCCATCCCTCCGACCACCGTGAGCGGATGCCATCCGGCGTCGAGCAGCCGGCGCTGCGCGACGGCGATCACGGCGAACGACGCGCCCGCCCCGAGCGCCGCGGCGATGCCGACCGCGTCCGCGGAGCCCCCCGCGCTGCCCCCGAAGCCGAGGAGGGCGACGCCGAGCGTCGACAGCGCCGTGGCGGAGCCCCACAGCAGGCCCGGCGCCTTGCGGGTCAGCGCCCACTCGAGCAGGCCCGCGAGGACGGGTGCCGATCCCAGGGCGATGACCGTGCTGACGGCGACGCCGTTGAGCGACGTGCCGAGGAAGAACAGCGGCTGGTACACGAACAGCGACACGGCGGTGGCGGCCATGAGCGCCACGGCCCCCGGGGTCAGCCGGGGACGGGGCGCATCCGGCCGGCGCGCACGGCGGCGTCGCGCCGCGATCGCGGTGACGAGCGCGAGCGCCGTGCCGCCGATCAGGAGGCGCATCACCCCGACCGAGAAGGGGGTGGTGTCGTCCGGGCCGAGGGCCTGCGCGGTGCCCGTGGTGCCGAACAGCAGGGCCGCCACGAGCACGGCGATCACGGCGGGTCCGGATGCGGGGGAGGGCACGCTCTCGATTCTGTCCCATGTGAGACCGCTCCCCGCGCCACGAGGTCGCCGCGACACCGGGGGTTTCCCATCCCGCACGTCCTAGGCTTGACGCGTGACCGTCCGCATCTACGACTCCCGCGCCCAGGCCCTGCGCGACTTCGTCCCGCTCATCCCCGGGAACGTGACGATGTACGTGTGCGGCCCCACCGTGCAGTCGGGCCCGCACGTCGGTCACCTCCGCGGAGCGCTCGCGTTCGATCTGCTGCGGCGCTGGCTCGCGCACCGCTTCGGCCGCGTCACGCTCGTCCGCAACGTCACCGACATCGACGACAAGGTCCTCGACAACGCGACGCCCGACGAGCCCTGGTGGGCCCTGGCGTACCGCGTCGAGCAGGAGTTCTCCGCGGCATATGCCGCGATCGGCATCCTCCCTCCCACGTACGAGCCGCGCGCGACCGCGTCCATCCCGCAGATGCAGGAGATCATCGCGCGACTGATCGAGCGCGGACACGCGTACGCCTCGGCGGGCGACGTGTACTTCGACGTGCGCTCGTGGCCGGAGTACGGCTCGCTCACGCGCCAGTCGCTCGACGCCATGGAGCCGGCCGCCGACGCGGATCCGCGCGGCAAGCGCGACCCGCGTGACTTCGCCCTGTGGAAGGGCGCCAAGCCCGACGAGCCCGCGGATGCCACGTGGGACTCCCCGTGGGGACCGGGCCGCCCCGGCTGGCACATCGAGTGCTCCGCGATGTCCCGCCGGTACCTCGGACCCGAGTTCGACATCCACGGCGGCGGCCTCGACCTGCGCTTCCCGCACCACGAGAACGAGATCGCCCAGTCGACCGCCGCGGGCGACGCGTTCGCGCGCTTCTGGGTGCACAACGGGCTCGTCACGGTCGAGGGCCAGAAGATGTCGAAGTCGCTCGGCAACTTCACGCTCGCGGCCGACCTGCTCGAGCGGCGTCCCGCGCCCGTCATCCGCTACGCGCTGGCCGCCGCCCACTACCGCTCGAACCTCGACATCTCGGATCGCGCGCTCGACGAGGCCGCCTCGGCCCTCGAGCGCATCACGGGCTTCCTCGAGCGCGCCGCGCGCACGCTGGGAGACCCGGATGCCGCCGCCGACGTCCCCGAGGCGTTCGGCGCCGCCATGGACGACGACCTCGGGATCCCCCAGGCGCTCGCCGTGGCGCACGACGTCGTGCGGGCCGGGAACACGGCCCTCGACGCGGGCGACCGCGACGCCCTGCGCGCCGCCTATGACGGCGTGGCCGCCATGGTCCGCGTGCTCGGCCTCGACGCGGTCGCGGCGGAGCAGGGCGCGTCGCGGTCGGACGCCGCGCTCGCGGCGCTCGTCGACGCGCTGATCTCGCAGCGCGCCGAGGCCCGCGCATCCAAGGACTGGGCGAGCGCCGACCGCATCCGCGACCTGTTCGCGGCCGCGGGCGTCGCCCTCGAAGACACAACTGACGGAACAGTCTGGAGTATCAATGGTTAAGCCTGGCCGCCCCGGCGCAAGCCGCGGGAAGAAGAAGGGCCCCGTCAAGGGCACCGGCGGTCACAGCCGCAAGGCGCTCGAGGGCAAGGGGCCCACCCCGAAGGCCGAGGACCGCGTCTATCACGTGGCCCACAAGCGCAAGCAGGCCGCGGAGCGTCTCGCCGCGAAGCGCGGCCAGACGCAGAAGCCCACGCGCGCGCCGCGCGCCAAGGGGGACAGCGACATCGAGTTCGTCACCGGCCGCAACTCGGTGCTCGAGGCGCTGCGTGCCAAGATCCCCGCGACGGCCTTCTACATCGCCCAGCGCGTGGAGATGGACGACCGCGTCAAGGAGATGCTCGCGATCGCCAAGAACCGCGAGATCCCGATGCTCGAGGTGACGCGCCCCGAGCTCGACCGCATGGCGGGCTTCGACGGCGTGCACCAGGGCGTCGCGCTCAAGGTGCCCCCGTACGAGTACGCGCACCCGCAGGATCTGCTCGAGGAGATCATCGAGAGCGGTCGGACGCCGCTGCTGGTGGCGCTGGACGGCGTCACCGACTCGCGCAACCTGGGCGCGATCGTCCGCTCGACCGCCGCGTTCGGCGGCCAGGGCGTGATCATCCCGCAGCGCCGTTCGGCGGGCATGAACTCCGGCGCCTGGAAGACGAGCGCCGGCGCCGCGGCCCGCATCCCGGTCGCGATGGCGACGAACCTGACCTCGATGCTGAAGGACTTCAAGAAGCAGGGCGTGTTCGTGCTCGGGCTCGACGGCGACGGCGACGTGTCGCTCCCGCAGCTCGCGCTGGCCGACCGCCCGGTCGTCGTGGTGGTGGGCAGCGAGGGCAAGGGCCTGTCGCGCCTGGTCACCGAGACGTGCGACCAGATCGTCTCGATCCCGATCTCGTCGGCGACCGAGTCGCTCAACGCCGGCATCGCCGCGTCGGTCGCGCTCTACCAGATCGCCACCGTCCGGGCGGCGCAGGAGTAGTCTCCGGAGCGGCCGGGAATCACGGATCCATCCACCCGGTTGCAGTGCTCGGAACATCCACCCCGAGGAAAGGGAGCCCATGGCCCGCATCGCCGTCATCGGAGGCACCGGCTACGCCGGCGGCCACATCGTGAAGGAGGCCGCGGAGCGCGGCCACACCGTCGTCTCGGTCGCCCGCAAGGTGCCGTCGACCCGCGTCCCGGGGGTGACCTACCTCGAGGGCTCGCTGCTCGACGCCACCAGCCTCGCCGCGGAGCTCGTCGGCGTGGACGCGGTCGTCGTGACCGTGGCGCCGCGCGGCGACATGGAGGGGCGCGTGCGCGGGGGCATCGCGCAGCTCGCGGAGGCTCTGCCGGAGGGCACCCGCCTCGGCGTGATCGGCGGCGCGGGCGGCAGCCTGGTGGCCGAGGGCGGCCCCCGTCTGGTCGACGCGGGATCCTTCCCCGACGAGTTCAAGCCCGAGGCGCTCGAGATGATCGGCGTGCTCGACGACCTGAAGGCGTCGGACGAGGGCCTCGACTGGTTCTTCGTGCACCCGGCCGCGGGCTTCGGCGGCTTCGCGCCCGGCGAGCGCACCGGCTCGTACCGCACGGGCGGCGAGGTGCTCGTGACGGGCGAGGACGGCCAGTCCTACATCTCGGGCGACGACTTCGCGATCGCGGTCGTCGACGAGATCGAGAACCCGCGCCACCGCCGCACGAACTTCACGGTCGGCTACTGATCCGACCTCGCCACTGGCGCGGCCTCAGACGAGGTCGCGCCAGTCGCGTTCCGGCGACAGGGTCCCCGTGGGCGCCGTGAGCGTCTCGGTCAGCGGCCCCATGATCGTGGCCTCGTCGCGGCGGTGGCGCAGCACGTCGCCGATGTAGCTCGTCAGGACCTCCGCGAGGGGCACGGAGGCCTCGCGCTTCTCCTCCAGGAACCACCGGTGCTCGAGCACCTGGTGGTAGACCTCGGCGGGCTCCAGCTTGGCGCGCAGCTCGAACGGGATGGCCCTCACGACCGGCTCGAAGGCCTCGGTCAGCCACTCGTGCGCGGCCAGCTCCTCCTCATCCTCCGAGCGCCCGGAGCGCACGCGGAACTCGTCGAGGTCGTTGAGCAGGCGGCGCGCCTGGTTCTCTTCGACGTCCAGGCCCGTGAGCCGGATGAGCCGGCGCGTGTGGTGACCGGCGTCCACGACCTTCGGCTGAATGGACACGCGTGTTCCGTCGCCCGTGGTCTTGATGGCCATCTCGTCGATGTCGAAGCCCAGCTCGTTGAGGTGGCGCACCCGCTCGGTGATGCGCCACGCCTCGCTGACCGAGAAGGTCTGCTGCTCGTGCAGCGCCCGCCACAGCGCGCGGTACGCCGACACGATGCCGTCGGCGACCGCGACCGGGTCGACGCCGCCCTCGAGGCGGCCGCTCGCCGCGAGGTCCATGATCTCGCCCGCGATGTTGGTGCGGGCGAGGTCCAGGTCGTGCTCCCGCTGACCGTCCGTCAGCCCGTTCTCGTGCAGCTCGCCCGTCTCGGCGTCCACGAGATACGCCGCGAACGCGCCGGCGTCGCGGCGGAACAGCGTGTTCGACAGCGACACGTCGCCCCAGTAGAAGCCCACGTTGTGCAGCCTCACGAGCAGCAGCGCGAGCGCATCCACCAGGCGGGTGGCGGTGTCGGGCCGCAGCGCGTGCGTGAACAGCGCGCGGTAGGGCATGGAGAACTGCAGGTGCGCGGTCACGAGCGCGGCCGGCAGGGGAGTGCCGTCCTCGGTCGCACGGCCCGCGATGACGGCGACGCGGCGCACGCACGGCACATCCAGCCGGTGCAGGCTCCCGAGCATCTCGTACTCGCGCTGGGCCATGGCCGCGGTGGTCTCCTTGACCGCCACGACATGCCCCGACAGCTCACTGAACCGCACCACGTGGCGCGAGATGCCCTTGGGCAGCTTGACGATCGCGCTGGCGGGCCAGTCCTCGAGGCGCGTGCTCCAGGGCAGGGTGAGCAGCTGCGGGTCGAACTCGGCCGCCGTGATGTGCAGGGACTCCGACACGGTTCTCCAGGGGACGGGGACGGGGACGGGGGCGGGAAAGCGGGACGGCGCGGACGGATCCGAGGATCCGCCCGCGCCGCCGGGATCGCGAGGGGTCAGTGCGCGTGGACCGCGGGCGTCAGGCGCTCGCCGGTCTCGAGGTCGAACGCGTGCACGTGGTCCGGACGCGGCGCCAGGACGACCGTCTCGCCCGCGTGCGGGTGGACGCGGCCGTCGACGCGCGCGACGATGTCGGTGCGCTTGCCCTCGATCTCCGAGTGGCCGTACAGGTAGCCGTCGGCGCCGAGCTCCTCGACGAGGTCGACGACGACCTGGAGGCCCTGGCCGTCGGCGGGCGACACGATGATGTCCTCCGGGCGGACGCCGATGGTGACCTCCGAGCCGTGGGCCTTGGCCAGCGAGCCGGCCTGGACGCCGACGACCTTGGTGCCGAAGCGGACGCCGCCCTCGGCGATCTCCGCCGGGAACAGGTTCATGGCGGGCGAGCCGATGAAGCCGGCGACGAAGACGTTGGCGGGCTTCTCGTACAGGTCGCGCGGCGTGCCGACCTGCTGCAGGATGCCGTCCTTCAGCACCGCGATGCGGTCGCCCATCGTGAGGGCCTCGGTCTGGTCGTGCGTGACGTAGACCGTGGTGACGCCGAGGCGGCGCTGGAGCGACGCGATCTGCGTGCGGGTCTGGACGCGGAGCTTGGCGTCGAGGTTCGACAGCGGCTCGTCCATGAGGAACACCTGCGGCTCGCGGACGATCGCGCGGCCCATGGCGACGCGCTGACGCTGACCACCCGAGAGGGCCTTCGGCTTGCGGTTCAGGTAGGGCTCGAGGTCGAGCAGCTTGGCCGCCTCCTGCACGCGCTTGGCGCGCTCGTCCTTGCTGACGCCGGCGATCTTGAGCGCGAAGCCCATGTTCTCGGCGACGGTCATGTGCGGGTACAGCGCGTAGTTCTGGAACACCATCGCGATGTCGCGGTCCTTCGGCGGGACGTCCGTGACGTCGCGGTCGCCGATGCGGATGGCACCGTCGTTGACCTCCTCGAGGCCGGCGAGCATGCGCAGCGAGGTGGACTTGCCGCAGCCCGAGGGGCCGACCAGGACGAGGAACTCGCCGTCGCCGATCTCGAGGTTCAGCTTGTCGACCGCGGGACGCGTGCCGCCCGGGTAGAGGCGCGTGGCGTTGTCGAAAGTGACCGAGGCCATTTCTTCTCCTTCACCGGCAGGTACGTGCCGGACGATCCGTAGTGATGGATGCGACGGCCGCAGCCGCCGCAGACCCGCCGTTGGGTCTGGATCAGTATGGCATGCCCCGGGCGCGGTGCCGTGCGCCGGGCGTGTCGCGCGACCCGCGGGCCTCCCGGGATGGCCGTCCCGTCTGGGTTTCTCCCAGCCGCCCTGACTAGCATCGAGGGCGTTGTCGCCGCGCTCTGCGGCTGACCTGATCCACCTTCGAGAGGTTGCATGTCGAGCGACGAGACGGGCCAGACGCCCGCATCCGGCCCCGCAGCGGACCCGCGTGAGGACGATTCTCGCGGCCGTCGTGAGGCCGTCCGCGAGAAGGCGCAGCAGGTCAAGGCGCGGCAGTCGCGCAACCGCGTTCTGCGCCGGTCGGCGATCGTGCTGGCCGTCGTCGCCGCCGTCGCGGCCATCGCCTTCGCGGTGACCAGCGTGGTCGTTCCGACGATGACCGCCCCGACTCAGAACCCGACGGGTCTCGTGCACGACGGCGTCGTGGTCGACCAGGCGATGCTGCAGGCCGGCGAGCGCGACGCCGAGCAGACCGAGGAGCCCGCGGAGACCCCGGCGCCCGAGGAGACCCCGGGCGCCGAGCCGATCGCGATCCACGTCTACGTCGACTACCTCTCGCAGGGCGCGGGGGACTTCCAGCGCGTGAACCAGGCGCAGCTGACCCAGTGGGTCGAGCAGGGCGCCGTCGAGCTGGTGTACCACCCGGTCGCGCTGCTGACCTCGAAGTCCAACGGCACCAAGTACTCGCAGCGCGCGGCGGGCGCCGCCGCGTGCGTGTTCGAGCACGCGCCCGAGGCGTTCCCCGCCTTCAACCACGAGCTGCTCACCAACCAGCCCGCGGTCGACAGCGACGGCTACGCCGACTCGGAGCTCGCCGACCGCGCGATCGCGACCGGCGCCGAGGACACCAAGACGGTCCGCGCCTGCATCGAGGACGAGGACTACTTCGCGTGGGCCCGCGAGGCGACCGAGCGCGCGCTCAACGAGCCGCTGCCCGGCACCGACGGGGTCACGCTCACGGGTGCGCCCATGATCCTGGTGAACGGCGAGCCCTACGTCGGCTCGCTCGACAAGCCCGAGGAGTTCGCGGCGTTCCTGCTCGCGGTCGACAGCGAGGCGTACCTCCAGACCGCCGCGCCCGAGGAGCCCGAGGGCGAGTCCGAGGGGGAGTGACCCCTCCGGGGCGCGGCCCCGCTCGGTATGCTCGACTGGTCCTCGCGGACAGTCGCCGGCTTAGCTCAGTTGGTAGAGCACCTGTCTTGTAAACAGGGGGTCATCGGTTCGAACCCGGTAGCCGGCACCACACTCCCCCTCTCGCGTCGGTCCGCGCCGGATCGTCCGGTAGCATCGACGCACTCGATCACCCACCGAGTCGCGGCCGTTCCCCGCGTCGGGCCGACCCCCGTCGCGTCGGCGGTCCTCCACGACCCGCTTCAATGACGAAGGGTGATCCGCATGACCCGCGTGCACATCCGCGAGTTCCACCACGACGACACCGACGCCTTCCTCCGTCTCTGGGAGATCGGCCTCAACGAGGGGTACGAGCCCGTGTACGGGCTCTCCGAGGTGCTGGCGTCCCTCCGTCAGGACGAGGCCGTCGCGGCCGTCGTCGGCGACGAGGTGATCGGCGTCGCGGTCGGTCGCGCGGCGCACGAGCAGGGCTGGGTCGTGTACGTCGGCGTGGATCCCGCGCACCGCGGCGGCGGCGTCGCCGCGCAGCTGCTGTCCGCGCTCGAGCGGCGCCTCGCCCAGCACGACCTCGGCAAGATGTCGGCGCTGATCCCGGAGTCCGGCGCAGGCCTCGACGCGTTCCTCGCGCAGGGCTTCGAGCTGAAGTCCAGTCTGCGCTACGCCGAGCGCCGCATCCCCGTGCAGGGCCGCGACCTGGCACTGCTGCGCGAGCTCGGCGGCCGGCAGCTCTCGCGCGGGCTGTGGGAGGCCGTGGCGGGCATGACGCTCGAGAAGTCGCTGCTCGAGCGGCGCCTCGTGATCCCGCTCGCCCAGCCGGACCTCGCGGACCGATACGGCGTCGTGCCGCCCCGCGCCGTGATGCTGTTCGGCCCGCCCGGCACCGGCAAGACCACGTTCGCGAAGGCCGTGGCCTCGCGGCTGGAGTGGCCGTTCGTCGAGGTCTTCCCCTCGCGGCTGGCGGCCGAGCCCGGCGGCCTCGCCGCCGGGCTGCGCGAGACGTTCGAGCGGATCGGCGAGCTGCAGCACGCGGTGGTGTTCATCGACGAGGTGGAGGAGATCGCGGCCCGCCGGCAGGGCGACCCGCCCTCGCCGCTGCAGGGCGTGACGAACGAGCTGCTCAAGATCATCCCGGAGTTCCGCGACCGGGCCGACCGGCTGCTGATCTGCGCGACGAACTTCATCCGCGCGCTCGACCCGGCCTTCCTGCGTCACGGCCGTTTCGACTACGTCATCCCGATCGGGCTCCCGGACGACGCGGCGCGCGCCGCGATCTGGGCCGGGAGCATCCCCGAGGCCGCGGAGGACATCGACATCGCGGCCCTGGTGCGGGCCTCGGAGGGGCTCACGCCCGCGGACATCCAGTTCGCGGCGCGCAAGGCGGCGCAGGAGGCCCTGGAGCGCGCGCTCGCGGGCGGCGACGGCGCCGCGCAGTCGACCGAGGACTACCTCGACGCGCTGCGCGCCACCCGCGCGACCGTCTCGCCCGAGGTCATCGCGGAGTTCGTGGAGGACACCCGGCTGCTCGCGCGGACCTGAGCGTCAGTGCTCGGGCGGTGCGAACAGCCGCTCCCAGCTCCTCAGGTCGGTCGACAGGAGCACGCCGCGCTGATCCGCCAGGACGATCCCGTCGTCGGGGGTCGTCGTCAGGGCGCCGCTCGTGCCGCGGTACTCGGGCCCGGTCGTCCACTCGCCGTCGGCGCCTTGATAGACGATCCGCCCGTCGACCCCCGTGCCCACGAGGCGCCCGTCGGCGAAGGCCGCGATGAGGCCCATCCTCGGTGCACCCGGCACCGGCCGGAAGGTCGCTCCGGCGTCGGTGCTCACGAGCAGCCCGCCCGAGCTTGTGGCGTACACGGTGTCGGGCAGTCCGGGAGCGACCAGGATGTCCCACGCGTCGATGCCGATGCCCTCGCGCCAGGTCCGGCCGGCATCGTCGGACCGATGGAGCACGCCGAAGGCGTTCACGTAGATGCGCCGGGGATCGACGTCGCTGACGGACAGGTCGTGGAAGTCGGCCTCGCCCGGGAACGCGACGTTCTGCCAGGTGGCGCCGCGGTCGTCGGAGCGGATCAGCCCGAGATTGCCCGCTCCGAAGTGATCGGGGCTGTTCGCGCCCGGATGCCCCGAGGCGTAGAACGCGCCGCCCGCGATCGTGAAGCCCATCGCGTCGAAATCGTTCCCGGCGATGGGGCCGGACAGGTCGGCGTCCTTGTCGAGGCGGTCGAGCAGGTACAGGCCGCCGTGGGTGGCGACGACCAGCTCGCCGGTCTGCGGGACGACGGCGAGGCCGTGGATGTGCTGGAGCGCGCGGGCGGTCGCGTGGTCGTCGGCGGGGGAGCAGGCGGTCAGCAGGGAGGTGAGCGCGATCAGGGCGAGCGCGGCGCGCCCGAAGGCGGGGGCGGAGGTCATGGGAGGCTTTCGGGTTGGGACGGACGGGGGCGGCGTCGGTGGCCGCCGGTGAGGCGGCCACCGACGGCTCAGCGGGCGTCGAGCATGCCCCGCATCTCGGCGATCTCGGCGGTCTGGTCGGCGATGATCCGCTCGGCGAGCGCGAGCGCATCCGGGTTCTCGCCGTCCGCCAGCTGCGTCTCGGACATCGCGATCGCGCCCTCGTGGTGCACGATCATCTGCTCGAGGAACAGGGTCGACGCCTCGGCGCCGGCCGCCTCCTCGAGCGCGGCCATGTCATCCTCCGACATCATGCCGTCGCCGTGGTCCATGCCGCCGTGCCCGGCGTCGTGACCCCACGGCGCGAGCCACTGCTCCATGGTCTCGATCTCGGGTCCCTGCGCGGCCTTGATGCGCTCGGCGAGCGCGGCGACCTCGGGGTCGACGCCGTCCTTGGCCAGCAGCAGGTCCGACATGTCGACGGCCTGCTGGTGGTGGGCGATCATCCCGGTCGCGAACGCCACGTCGGCGTCGTCGAACGTCGCCGCGGACGCCGCGGGGGTCGCCGGCGAGGCCGAGTGGCCGCCGGAGTGGCCGGTCGTGCCCGTGCCGGTGCATCCGGCGAGCGTCAGGGCGGCGGCCAGCAGGCCGGCCCCGAGGGTGAGCGTGCGGATCTTCATGGTGTTCTCCTCAGGTCGTGGCGAGGGCGCGCGGCGCCCGGGGTCTGCGGGGGCAGGCCCGTCACGTGCGACTGATGGAGAGGATGGTGAGATCGGGCGGGGTCGGCTCCGCGGGCACCGCGACGGAGGAGGGCGGGGGTGACCCCGGGCGGACCGCCCGGGAGACCCAGGCGGGGCGGATCGAGAGCACCAGCGCCGCGACGAGCAGGGCGAGGACACACGCCATGAGCGTCATCGGGTCCGGCGTGCCGCCGCAGTCGCCGCATGGCTCGTCGCTCCCGTCCTGCGGGGTGCGGTGCACGGCGTCGTGCCCGGTGTCGTGCGCCTCGCTCTGCGCGGCGGCGCTGGAGGAGGTCTCCGGCGCGACGGCGGGCGCATGATGGGTCGTCCCGGTGCTGAACACGTGCATGCCGAGCAGGCCCACGAGCACCGCGACGACCGCGAGCGCGCCGAGGAGGAGGGCGCGGACGGCTGTCGCGCGCGGGCGCAGCGCCCGGCCCAGCGACATCAGGCTCATCGTGCGCCTCCTCTCGACATCAGCCTACGAGCGCACCGGCGTGGCGGCCGATCCGCGGCCGGCCGACGTGACGGGCTCGGGGCGCAGGTCCAGGCGGCGCAGGAGCTGCGCGTTGAGCGCGACGACGATCGTCGACAGCGACATCAGCACCGCCCCGACCGACATGGGCAGCACGAAGCCGAACGGCGCGAGCACTCCCGCGGCCAGGGGCACCGAGATGAGGTTGTAGCCGGCGGCCCACCACAGGTTCTGGCGCATCTTGCGGTAGCTCGCGCGCGACAGCTCGATCACCGAGATCACGGACCGGGGGTCGTCGCTGACGAGGATCACGCCCGCGGAGGCGATCGCGACATCCGTGCCGGCGCCGATCGCGATGCCGACGTCCGCCTGCGCGAGCGCGGGAGCGTCGTTCACGCCGTCGCCCACCATCGCGACGCGGCGGCCCTCGCGCTGCAGCTCGCCGACCTTGGAGGCCTTGTCCTCGGGGCGCACGCCCGCGAAGAACCGGTCGATGCCCAGCTCCGCGGCGACCGCCGCCGCGACCGCCTCGGCGTCGCCCGTGATCATGACGACCTGGACGCCGCGGGCATGGAGCGCACGGACGGCCTCGCGGGACTCGGCGCGGACCTCGTCGGCCAGGCGCAGGGCGCCCGCCACCGCGCCGTCGACCAGGACGTGCAGGATGATCGCGCCTTCCGCGCGCCACTCGTCCGCGATCGGCAGCTCGCCCGCGCCCTCTTGGGTGAGCAGGTGAGGCCCGCCGACCTGGACCACGCGGCCGTCGACCACCGCGCGCACGCCGACCGCGGGCGAGGACGAGAAGTCCGTGGCCCCGGGGACGCGGAGCGACCGCTCGGCGGCGGCCTGCACGATCGCGCGCGCGAGCGGATGCTCGGAGTCGGCCTCGGCTGCGGCCGCGAGCGCGAGCAGCGCGTCGGGGTCCGTGCCCTGGGACGGATGCACGGCCGTGACGGCGGGCGCGCCCTTGGTGAGCGTGCCGGTCTTGTCGAACAGCACGGTGTCGACCGTGCGCATGCTCTCCAGGGCCAGGCGGTCCTTGACGAGCACGCCGCCGCGCGCCGCCCGCTCGGTCGCGATGGACACGACGAGCGGGATCGCCAGCCCCAGCGCGTGGGGGCACGCGATCACGAGCACCGTGATCGTGCGCACGACGGCCTGGTCGGGCATCCCGAGCAGCGTCCACACGACGGCCGTGATCGCGCCCGCGATCAGCGCGAACCAGAACAGCCATCCGGCGGCGCGGTCGGCCAGGCGCTGAGCGCGCGACGACGACCGCTGCGCCTCGGTCACCAGCCGCTGGATGCCGGCGAGCGCGGTGTCGTCGCCGATCGCGGTGATCTCGACGCGCAGGCCGGAGTCGGTCGCGACCGTGCCCGCGACGACGAGATCGCCCTCGCCGCGGCGCACGGGGCGGGATTCGCCCGTGATCATGGACTCGTCCATGCTCGCCGAGCCCTGTGCGATGCGCCCGTCGGCGGGGATCCGGCCACCGGGGCGCACGATGACCAGGTCGCCGACCCGGAGCTCGACCGGCGCGACGGTCCGCACCGCATCGCCGTCGACGCGCTCGGCCTCGTCGGGCAGGAGCGCCGCGAGGGAGTCGAGCGCCGAGGTGGTCTGCGCGAGCGAGCGCATCTCGAGCCAGTGACCCAGCAGCATGATCGCGATCAGAAGGGCCAGCTCCCACCAGAAGTCGAGCTCGTGGTGCAGGATGCCGAGGCTCGCGCCCCACGACGCGACGAACGCGACCGTGATGGCCAGCCCGATCAGGAGCATCATGCCCGGCTGCCGCGCGCGCAGCTCGGCCACCGCTCCCGTGAGGAACGGCGCGCCGCCCCACGCGTACATCACCGTGCCGAGCACGGGGGAGACCCAGCCGACCCACGCCGCGTCGGGCAGGGAGTAGCCGAGCAGCATGGCGAACATCGGGGAGAACGCGACCACCGGCACGGCGAGCGCCAGCATGATCCAGAACAGGCGGCGGAAGCGCCCGACGTGATCGCCGTGGCCGGCGTGGTCCGTACCGGCGTGGTCCATGGTGCCGTGGCCGGTGTGATCCTTGGGCCCGTGACCGGCGTGGTCCACGGCGGGCGCCTCGGCGACGGCTTCGCGGGCGCCGTGCGCCCCGGCGTGTCCCTCGTGGTGGTGATGGTCGTCGTGCGGGTGATCCTGCGTGTTCATGAGAACCTCCTCAGGGTGCCGCCGTCGGCGGCGGGTGCGGGACGGCGCCGGCCCGCGAATCAGGCGGAGCGGCCCGCGATCGTGTAGCCGGCCTCGTCCACGGCCGCGGCGACCGCTTCGGCGTCGAGTGGGGCGTCGCTGTCGACCGTGACGGTCGATACGCCGCCCGCGACCAGGTCGACGGACACGCGCTGGACGCCGGGAAGGGCGCTCAGCTCCTCCGTCACGCTGGAGACGCAGTGCGAGCAGGTCATGCCCTCGACCTGCAGCGTCGTGGTGGCGGCCGGCTCCTGGGCGGGAGCGGCGGCCTGCGCGGCGCCCGTGGCGCAGCATGCGCATCCGGCGTTCGCGTCCTTGAGTCCGAGCTCGATCGCTTCCTTCGCCATGACGTGTCCCTTCGACGATGTGCGGTGGCGACACCCATGATACATACCCCCGGGGGGTATGGGAACCGGCTGGCCGGATTGCGGACTCGCCGCGGCCTCGGCCCGTGGTCTGTGGGATCCTGGCCGCATGCCGTCTCCCCGTATCGTCATCACGTACTGCACGCAGTGCCGCTGGCTGCTCAGGGCTCAGTGGTACGCGGGGGAGCTGCTGCAGTCGTTCGAGGCCGAGATCGGCGAGGTGGCTCTGGTGCCCGCGACCGGGGGCGTGTTCCGGATCGACGTGGACGACGCGCACGTCTGGAACCGCAAGCGCGACGGCGGGTTCCCGGACATCGCCGAGCTGAAGCGCCGGGTGCGAGACCTCATCGCGCCCGGCAAGTCGCTGGGCCACTCCGACCGCGTGGCGGACGGGTCTCGCTAGGAAGGACGTTCTCCACAGTGCTCCCAACCTTCGAACAAATGTCCGAGGGTGGTGGGATGATGGGGGCATGCCACGGTTCACGGATGCGGATGCCTCGGGGTGGGGGTTCACCCCGGCTGAGCTGTCGCGGACGCGGGCGATCGTGGAGCGGTTGAAGGCGATCCGGGGGGGAGCGTGCGGGGCTGGATGCCGAGGAGGCGGCGCTGCAGGCGGAGGCGATGGGCATCGCGATCGACCAGATGGGGCGGATGCCGGATGCGAGCGTGTACGAGTTCCCGGTGCGGTCCATGGCCGCGGAGGTGGCGCTGGCGACGAGGGAGTCGCCCCGCGCGGTGCAGGGCCGGATGGACCGCGCGCACACGCTGGTGACCCGGTTCCCGGCGACGCACGCGGCGCTCGGGGAGGGACGGATCACCTCCCGGCACGCGCAGGTCATCGCAGAGGCCGGTGCGGACCTCGATGAGGATGCGGTGCGGGCGGCGTTCGAGTCGGAGATCCTCCCGCTGGCGGAGAAGGCGACCCCGTACCGGACCAAGGCCCTGGCCGCGCGGGTGGCGGAGAGGCATCAGCGGACGTCCGCGGTGGTGCGGCATGAGGAGGCGCGGGAGCGGCGGGGCGTGTGGGTGGAGGACCAGCCGGATGGGCAGGCGGTGCTGTGCATCAGCGGCCCCGCGTACGTGATCCACGCGGCCCATGATCGGCTGACCGCGCAGGCCCGGGTCGTGAAGCGCGCCCGTGGCGGGTCGGAGGATCCGGCGGTCGCGGCGGACGAGCGGGGCCTGGGGCGGCTGCGGGCGGATCTCGCACTGGACCTGCTGCTGTCGGGCATGCCGTCCGGTCACCCGGTCGAGGCGCACATCGCCGCGAGCATCGAGGTCACGATCCCGGTCACCACCCTCGCCGGTCTCGACGACGAGGCGGCGCTGCTGGCGGGGTATGGGCCGATCGACGCGGACACCGCCCGCCGCCTCGCGGCCGGCGCGGTGGGGTGGGAGCGGCTGTTCCTCCACCCCGACACCGGCGCCCTCCTCACGGTCGATCACCGCACCCCGACCGCGGCGCAGCGCCGGTACCTGCTGGCGCGGGACGGCACCTGCCGCGTCCCGGGGTGCGCCACCAAGGCGAAGCACTGCGACATCGACCACACCATCCCGTGGTCCAAGGACGGACCCACCGGCGTCGAGAACCTCGCCACGATCTGCGAGCCCCACCACATGATGAAGCACCACTCGCCCTGGGACGTCGACCAGGTCGGGAGGGGGATCCTGCGGTACCGGTCCCCGGCCGGGTACGAGTACTACGACTCCCCGTACCGCATCGAGTACGCCGGCGGTGGCGCACCA
Source organism: Microbacterium sp. MEC084 (assembly GCF_004514465.2). NCBI lineage: Bacteria > Bacillati > Actinomycetota > Actinomycetes > Micrococcales > Microbacteriaceae > Microbacterium > Microbacterium sp. MEC084. The sequence continues at coordinate 40,841 of NZ_MYFP02000007.1, forward strand.
CCGTTCTGACACCCGAGCGCGGCTCGCGGAGAATGGGGCCATGGATGAACCGATCGTGCGCCGCGCGCGGGCAGTCGACATCGACGCCGTCGTGGAGCTGCGTGCTGAGATGTTCGAGGCGATGGGCATCGCGGCGGGCGATGCCGCGTGGCGAGACCATGCCCGCGTGTGGTTCGAGGCCCGGATCGACGATCCGCGGTACTGCGTCGCCGTCGTCGAGGTCGGCGGAGCCGTCGTGTCGTGCGCGCTGGGCTCCCTTCGCGACGCGGCGCCGTCGCCGCATGCTCCCGAGGGCGGAGACGTGCTGGTCAGCAACGTCTGCACGCTGCCGGCGGCGCGTGGCCAGGGGTATGCGCGCGCCGCGCTCGAGCACGTCATGAGGTGGGCACGCTCCACCGGGGCCCGGCGCGCCGAGCTGTTCGCGACCGCGGCCGGGAGGGGGATGTACACCGCGGTCGGGTTCACGGAGACGCAGCAGTCCGCCATGCGGGCGCGCCTGCGCGAGTCAGGCTAGTCGTCGCCGTCTTCCTCGGCGTCCTTCTTGGCCTCCTCCTCGGCCTTCTTCTGCGCTTCCTCGGCCTTCTTCTGCGCTTCCTCGGCCTTCTTGGCGGCCTCTTCGTCGGCCTTCTTCCGGGCCTCTTCCGCCTTCTTCTGCTCCTCCTCGGCCTTCTTCTGCTCCTCCTCCGTGAGGGGCTCGACGGGGGCCACGGGAACCTCGGTGGGCGTCTCGCTGGGCGTGACGACCGTGCGCTCGACCACGGCGGAGCGCTCCGGCGTCGGGGCGTCGGCCCCGCCGGCGGCCCAGATGCCCGCCGCGGCCAGGCCGGCGGCGACGGCCGCTCCGCCGATCAGCAGCGCCGCGGGGCGCACACGGCGCCGGGAGGGAGCCTCGGTGAAACGGCCGGCCGAGTTCGCGGCGGCCGGGACAGCGTCCGCGGGCGGCAGCACCGCGGTCGCGGCGTCGTCGCCGGAAGGCATCCGCATGGTCGCGGCGTCCGCTCCGGCAGCGAGGGGAACGGTCGCTGCGGTCCCGGTGTCGCCGGCCGCGATGAGCGGCGGCGCCGCCAATGCGGCGGCGACCGGGGGAGCGAGGCCCGGCTCGCGGGCGAGGGCCGCCGCGGAGCGCGCCACCTCGATCGCGGTGGGTCGCTCGGCCGGGTCGAGGGCGGTCATCCGGGTCAGCAGGCCCGCCCAGGGGGCCGGGACCGAATCGGGGATGACCGGGGGTGTCGACTGTCGGGCGGCGAGCGCCTCGACCGGCGTCGACCGCGGGAACGCGCGCTGCCCGGTGAGCGCCTCGAGGAGCACCAGTCCCAGCGAGTACACGTCCGACGCGGGCGTGGGGTCCGCGCCCCGCGCCTGCTCGGGGGACAGGTAGGCGGCGGTGCCGACCACCATCCCGGGCGTGGTCAGGCGGGCGCCGTCGAGCAGGTACGCGATGCCGAAGTCGGCGAGCTTCGCGCGGAACGCGCGGCCGGGCACGTTCGTCTGCGCCAGCAGGACGTTGGACGGCTTCACGTCGCGATGCACGATCCCCGCCGCGTGCACGACGTGCAGCGCCTCCGCGAGCTCGGCCGCCAGCTGGGTCGCGTCGACGGGGGACAGCGGCCCGTGCTCGAGTCGCGCGCTCAGCGTCGGGCCCTCGACGAACTCCATCACGAGGTAGTCCTGCCGCCCGGGCGCCAGCTGCGCGTCGAACAGCGTCACGAGCGACGGATGGCTGAGCGACGCGAGCACCGCGACCTCGCCGCGCGCCCGGTCGACCGCCGAGGCGTCCTCGACGTCGGGGTGCACGATCTTGATCGCCACGGTGCGGCCGAGCGCGATGTCCTCCGCGCGGTACACGCGGCCCATCCCGCCGGTGCCGACGCACTCGCCCAGCCGGTAGCGGCCGTCGAGCAGCTGCTCGGTCGGGGTCTCGTCGGGGGTCTCGGTCACGGGGATTCCTCCTCGCCGCACGTCGGGCCATGCGGCTTGCGGCCGAATCTACCCGCTCGAACCTGGACGGTCGTCCGCCTTGACAGCTGCCGCGTCGCCGTCCGCGCCCTCCTCCGGCACCCACCGCAGCAGATCCCCGGGCTGGCAATCGAGCACCTGGCACAGCGCGTCGAGCGTCGTGAACCGCACGGCCTTGGCGCGGCCGTTCTTCAACACCGCGAGATTGGCGGGCGTGATCCCGACGCGCTCGGCGAGCGTGCCCACCGCCATCTTGCGGCGCGCGAGCATGACGTCGACGTCGACGATGATCGGCATCAGATCACCTCGTCCAGCTCCGACCGGAGCGCCCGCGCCTCGGCATCGCGGTCGATCGCCTGCTGCAGAAGCTGCCGCATCACCGCGACCAGCAGCGCCACGCCTCCCGTGACGAGGGCTGCGCCGCACACCAGCGCGACGACGCCGGGCGCGACGTCGCCGGGCGCGAGCAGCACCGCGAGGACGAACGTGATCACCGCGTCGAACGCGATCGCGGCGATGATCACATCGACCCAGCGGAACGCGCGGCGCGAGAACACCGAGCCGCGGCGCACCATGCCGAGCAGTCGCCATACGCACACGGCGCACACCTGCAGGCCGAGGATCCACAGGGCGGCGATCGTCACGAGCGCGACCCGCCCCCAGAGCGCCTCGCCCTCCAGGTCGATCCACACGAGGGGCAGGATCACGGTCTGCACCACGAGCGACCCCGCGAGCGACAGCGCGATCACGAACTGCGACGCCAGCACCACGTACCTGCCCATGCGGGCCTCCTTCATCGAACGACGAGAGAAATCTATCGTTTTTCGATAAGAGAGGCAAGTGGGTCGCTCAGATGAACGAGGGGACGTCCCGCCACGCGTCGGGGGCCTCGGCGACGCCGTCGCGCACGACGGTGCCCTCGATCAGCCCGTATGGCCGGTCGTCGGCGATGAACACCTCGTTGCGGTTCTCGAGCCCGAACCGCGCCAGATCGTACGCGAAGTGGTGCTTGTTCGGCATGGCGAAGCGGATCTCCGCCAGCGCCGGGCAGGCCACGATGGCGGCCCGCCCCATCTCGAACAGCGTCTGCTGCAGCGCGAGCGAATGCACCTCGGCGAACTGCTCCAGCAGCGCCTGCACGACCGCCGCGTACACCGCGTCGTAGTCGACGCCGTCGGACACGGCCTCGGGCAGGTAGCGCCAGCGCGCCGTCACGGACGTCGCCATGATCCGGTCGTCGGTCTCGGGCAGCGTCGTGTACTCGGTGCGCGGGTATCCGCGGAACTCGGACCCCGTCGACTTGAGCACCACGAGGTCCTTCACGCCGCCCGTGATGTGCGTGGCGCCGTCCGCGACCTGCACCGTGGCGAGGCGCGTGCCCTGGCCCTTGCGCACGAACGAGTGGTCGTGCGGCCGGCCGGCGACCGCGATGCGCTCCCACTCGTGCTGCTCGGCCTGCCACAGGCCGCCCTCGATCCAGTCGAACGAGCCGGTGAAGTGCTCGGCCAGCAGGGTGAGGAAGCGCTCGGGCGATCCGACCCCGTGCTTCTTGGCGAGGGCGAAGATCGTGTTCTTCTGGGTGTCGGTGGCGACGATCTTCGAGTTGTCGCCCGTCAGGAACGACCCGGCGAGGGCCTCGCCGCGCAGCTGCGACGTGACGGTCAGGTCCTCGATCTCGTGGCGGTCGGTGTCCCGGGTGATGCGCACCAGCCGGTTCTCGGCCTTGCCGTACTTGTTGGCGCCCAGGTGCACCGAGACATCCGGCGCGGCGGCTGCGGCGACGTCGGTCACGGTCAGCTCCCTCGGTAGGTGGAGTAGGCGAACGGGCTGAGCAGGATCGGCACGTGCAGGTGCCGCTGGTCGGCGACCGTGAACGCCACGGTGACGTGCGGGTAGAAGGTCTCGACGCCCGCGGCGGCGAAGTGCTCGCCGGTTTCGAAGCGCAGGGCGTATTCGCCGGGCTCGAGCACCTCGGGGCCGAGCCCCGCCCGGCCGTCCGCGTCGGTCTCCCCGGTCGCGATCACCTCGCCCGCGAGGCTCAGGGTGAGCCCCACGCCGGCGGCGGGGAGCCCGGATGTGGCGTCGAGAACGTGCGTGGTGAGCTGCGGCATCATGCCTCCTCGGCGAGGGCGGGGGTCCGGGCATCGGGCGGCGCCGGGTCGTCGAACGCGCCGCGCAGGCGCAGCAGCGCGATCTGGGCGAGCTGCGCGGCGGCCTCGCGCCATTCGGTCTCGGGATCGTTGGCGAGGCGCCGCTCGAGCTCGGCGAGCATCTCCTCCGGAGCGCGGCCCGCGGCACGGATCAGGAACACGCGCCCGAATCGGCGCTCGTATTCCGCGTTGCCGGCCCGCAGGCGCTCGGCGACGTCCGCGCCAGCATGGGCCATGGCCGCCTGCTCGCGGCGCGAGTGGCGTGCATCCGCGCCGGATCCGGCCGGCCGCTCGCCGATCCGGGGGTGGTGCGCGAGCGCCGCGTCCAGGTCCTCCTCGCTCCAGCCGGCGGCCAGCTCGGTCGCGCGCGCGGCGAGCGCGTCGACGGAGGAGTAGGGCCGCCCGGCGACGATCGCGGCGATCCAACGGGGCACGTCGGCCCACACACGCACGACGCCGGCGGCCTCATCGGCGGGGAGGCGGTCGAAGCGGGCGACGAGCACGGGGCCAGGCTAGCGCGGCGCGTGTTTCGCGACCGTTACGCCGTGAAGTCGGAGCTTCACCCGTCGCCGTGGGCGGTTCAGCGGGCCGGATGGACGATGAGCCAGCGCGCGACGGCCGGCGCCGATCCCGTGTTGTGCAGTCGATGCGGCACGTCGCACGGGTAGCTGATGGTGTCGCCCGGGCGCAGCACCACGATCTCGTCGGTGAAGTCGATCGTGAGCTCGCCGGTCAGCACCTCGCCGACCTCGTAGCCCTCGTGGCGGAACAGCCGGTCCTTGCCGGTCGCGGTGCTGCCCGGCGGGTACACGGACTCGAAGTAGTCGATGCCGGGGCTGTCTCCGGGCGCGAGCCGGCGGAACGTGACTCCGCCTCCCAGCGGCAGGGGAGCGGCGTCCTCGGCTCGCGTGAGCGTGTAGCCGTGCGGCGCGTCGTCGTCGCCGTCGTCGGCCGGCCCGGGGCCGAACACGGTGGCGAGAGGCACGCCGAGCGCGTCGGTGATCGCGATGAGCCGCGACACGCTGGGCTGCATCACGCCCCGCTCGATCTGCGAGACGGCGCTCGTGGAGATCCCCAGGCGCCGCGCGAGCTCGGACACCGAGACGCCCGTGCGCGACCGCACGTCGCGCAGGCGGCGGCCGACGTGACCCCGGGCGTCCTCGTCGCCGCGTCCGGATGCGGGCGCGGCCTGCGGGTCGGTGACGGTCACGCGGCCATGCTAACCGCCGCCCCCGCGCGGGACCGGCCGACGATTTACGAGCCCGTAACAGGACGGACTCAGGGCGAAAAGTGTGAAGCGATAACTTCACACTCATCCCTCGTCCGGAGAGAGCACCCCGCTCCGGAGCTCCGACCCCACCGATCTCCCCCGATCCGGAAAGGCTCCACCGTGACTCAGACCACACCGGCCGCCTCCGCGGCCCCCCTCACCAAACCGCAGGACGTCGTCGAGGCCGCCGGTCTCCCCACCGGCTCCGGCAACATGCGCCCGGGCTACGACCCGCGCCTCGCCAACGAGGACCTCGCGCCGCTGCGCAAGCAGAAGTGGACCTCGTACAACATCTTCGCGTTCTGGATGAGCGACGTGCACTCGGTCGGCGGCTACGTGACCGCCGGCTCGCTGTTCGCCCTCGGGATCGCCAGCTGGCAGGTGCTCGTGGCCCTGCTCGTGGGCATCGTGATCGTGCAGGTGTTCACCAACCTCGTGGCCAAGCCCAGTCAGCGCACGGGCGTGCCGTACCCCGTCGTGAACCGTTTCCTGTTCGGCATCAAGGGCGCCAACGTGCCCGCGATCATCCGCGGCGTGATCGCGATCGCCTGGTACGGCGTGCAGACGTACCTCGCGGCCGCGTCGCTCAACATCATCTTCCTCAAGTTCATCCCCGCCAGCGCGGCGCTGCTCGAGCCGAGCTTCCTCGGTCTCGACGCGCTCGGCTGGATCTCGTACGCGATCCTGTGGGTCGCGCAGGCCGCCGTGTTCTGGAACGGGATGGAGGCCATCCGGCGGTTCATCGACTGGGCGGGCCCCGCCGTGTACGTCGTGATGATCGTGCTCGCCATCTACCTCGTCTCGCAGGCCGGCTGGGAGAACATCAGCCTCGACCTGTCGAGCGGCGAGCCCCTCGACTTCTGGGCGTCGATCCCCGTAATGCTCACGGCCATCGCCATCGTGGTGTCCTACTTCTCGGGCCCGATGCTGAACTTCGGCGACTTCGCGCGGTACGGCAAGTCGTTCCAGGCCGTCAAGCGCGGCAACATGTGGGGCCTGCCGGTCAACTTCCTGTTCTTCTCGATCCTGACCGTCATCACGGCCTCGGCCACCGTGCCGGTCTTCGGCGAGCTCATCACCGACCCGATCCACACGGTCGAGCGCATCGACCACTGGTTCGCGATCCTGCTGGGCGGCCTGACGTTCGTCACCGCGACGGTCGGCATCAACATCGTCGCCAACTTCATCTCGCCCGCGTTCGACTTCTCGAACGTCGCGCCACACCGCATCAGCTGGCGGATGGGCGGCATGATCGCCGCGGTCGGCTCGGTCATCCTGACCCCGTGGAACTGGTACGGCAACGACCAGGCGATCCACTACTCGCTCGGCATCCTGGCCGCGCTGATCGGCCCGCTGTTCGGCATCCTGATCGCCGGCTACTACGTCATCGCGCGGCAGCGCATCCACGTGGACGACATGTACACCATGGACGAGAGCGCGCGGTACTGGTACCGCGGCGGCTACAACCCCAACGCCATGCGGGCGATCGTCGCGGCGGGCGTGCCGACCATCGCGGTGGCCATCGTGCCGAAGTCGCTCGTGTTCGCCGGCGTGATCGACGCGGGCTGGGGCTCGATCAGCGACTTCAGCTGGTTCGTCGGGTGCGGCCTGGGCTTCGCGTTCCTGGTGCTGTTCGAGCGCCTGCACCCGCGCGTGCCGACGCTCGAGGGCGAGACCCGGGGCGTGTCGGACGGCACCGCTCCCGACGTGCTCGAGGGCTACCCCGACACCGCGACCGCCGCGATCGCCGTGGCCGAGGCGCAGGCCGCCGCAGCGGCGGGCGAGAGCGCCGCCGAGACCGATGCGGCCCCGGCCGCCGACCACGTGCCCGCGGCGGCGGGCGCGAAGGAGTGACACCCGCAGCATGCGCATCACGCTGATCAACCCCAACACCTCCCGGGCGATGACCGACAAGATCGCGGTCGCCGCCCGGGAGGTGGCGGGCCCCGACGTCGACATCGTCGCGGTCTGCCCCGAGCCCGGCCGCGGCCCCGCCGCCGTGGAGAGCCACGTCGACGAGATCCTGGCCGGTGCGGCGGTCGTCGACGCCGTGCGCGCCGACCTCGCCGCCGGCGGCTCGGACGGCTACGTCGTGGCGTGCTTCGGGGATCCGGGGCTCGACGCGGCGCGCGAGCTCGTGGACGTGCCGGTGATCGGCATCGCCGAGGCCGCCATGCACGTCGCGGCGCTGACCGGCCGCACGTTCGCGGTGGTCACGACCCTGTCGCGCACGCTCGGCCGGGCCCAGGACCTGCTCGCGCGCTACGGGTTCGAGCGCGCGTGCGTCGCGGCGTACGGGACGGGCATCCCGGTGCTGGAGCTCGAGGAGACGGGCTCGGCGGCGTTCGACGAGATCCTCGGATGGTGCGAGCGCGCCGTGCGCGAGGACGGCGCCGACGCGATCGTGCTCGGCTGCGCCGGCATGGCCGACCTGTGCGGCACGCTGCAGCACCGGCTCGGCGTGCCCGTGGTCGACGGGGTCGCGGCCGCCGTCGGGCTCGCCACGGCCATGGCCCGGATGGGCGTCGGCGTGAGCAAGCGCGACGAGTACGCGCCCCCGCCCGTGCGATCCGGGGACGCGGGTGTCGACATCCGCGCGGCATCCGCGCTCGGTAGCGTGGGCGCGTGAGCGTCGCATCGAGCGACCGCGTGGAGTCGATCGCCGCGCGGCGCGTCTACCTTGACGGGGCGTTCGCGCCCGCGACCGTGCGCCTCCGGGAGGGCGCGATCGCCGCCGTGGACGCGTTCGACGCGTCGGCGGACGTGGTGCTGGACGACGCCCGCGTGCTGCTGCCGGGGCTGGTCGACAGCCACGTGCACCTCAACGAGCCGGGCCGCACGGACTGGGAGGGCTTCGCGACCGGCACGGCCGCCGCGGCGGCGGGCGGGATCACCACGGTGGTCGAGATGCCGCTCAACAGCATCCCGGTGACGATCGATCCGTCGGCGCTCGCCGCCAAGCGCGCCGCGGCGCGCGGAAAGCTCGCGGTGGACGTCGCGTACTGGGGCGGCGCCGTGCCCGAGAACCTCGGATCGCTCGGCGCCCTGCTCGACGCGGGCGTCGTCGGCGTGAAGTGCTTCATGGCGCCCAGCGGGATCGACGAGTTCGGGCACCTGGACGCGGACGGCGTCGAGCGCGCGCTGGCCGAGCTCGCGCCGCGCGACGGGCTGCTGATCGCGCACGCCGAGCTCGACGAGCACCTGTCCGAGGCGCACGGCCCCGAGTTCCGCGACTTCGTCGCCACGCGGCCGCCCGAGGGCGAGGTCGCGGCCATCCGGATCGTGATCGAGGCCGCGCGCCGCACCGGCGCGCGCGCCCACATCGTCCACGTGGCCGCCGCCGACGCGCTCGACGACGTGCGCGCCGCGCGGGCCGCCGGCGTCCGGATCACGGTCGAGACGTGCCCGCATTACCTGACGCTGCGGGCCGAGGAGGTGCCCGACGGCGCGGGCACATTCAAGTGCTGCCCGCCCATCCGCGACGGCGCCAACCAGGACCGGCTCTGGGACGGCGTGCTCGACGGCACGATCGCCGCGATCGTGAGCGACCACTCGCCCGCCACGGCGGACCTCAAGCTGAAGCCGGATCTGGGCGAGGCGTGGGGCGGCATCGCGGGCGTGCAGACCGGGCTCGCCGCCGTGTGGTCCGAGGCGCGGCGCCGCGGCATCGCGCTCGAGCGCATCCTGCCGCTGTTCACGACCGGGCCCGCGGACCTCGTGCGGCTCGCGGACCGCGGCAGGATCGCCCCCGGCGCGCCCGCGCACCTGGCCGTGTTCGACCCCGAGGCCGAGTTCGAGGTCGACGCCGCGCGGCTGGAGTACCGCAACAAGCTCTCGCCGTGGCACGGCGCGCGGCTGCGTGGCGTCGTGGCCGAGACGTGGCTGCACGGCGAGGTCGTGTACCGGCACGGCGAGGGCGTGCTCGCGCGGTCCGGGCGGGATGTGCTGGCGGGAGGAGCGGAGTGAACGAAGAGATCGAGCGGAACCGGTTCGGCGTCGGGGCGGACGCCCCGGCGTTGGCGGACGTGGCGATCCTGCAGCCGGGGGAGGGCGTGCCGGACGGCGCGGTCTACCTGCCGGCCACACCGGAGACCGTGCTGTGGGGCCGGCTGCCGTGCGCGGTCGATGCGCCGGTGCTCACCGTGCGGTCCGGCGACGTCGTGGTGATCGACACCGTCAGCCACGAGGGGATCCTCCCCGACCAGGGCTCCGATCCGCGGGCCTTCTTCGCGGGCCACGGCGTTCCCGAGCGGGCCGTGCTGCGCGACGCGATCGACATCGCGGCGCGCGTCGCGCGCGATCCGGAGCACGACGGCCCGCATGTCGTCACCGGCCCCATCCGGGTCGAGGGCGCCCGGCCCGGCGATCTGCTGCGGATCACGGTGGAGCGGCTCGAGCCCCGCGTGCCGTACGGCGTGATCTCCAACCGCCACGGCCGCGGCGCGCTCCCGCTCGAGCTGCCGCGCGACGGCCGCACCGTGAGCGTGTTCGCGGCGGTCGAGGAGCGCGACGGCCGGCTCGCGGGCACGATGCCGGCGGTCGAGGGCGGACCCCGCGCGATCGCGTTCCCGCTGGCGCCGTTCCTCGGCACCATGGGCGTCGCGCCCGCGACGGACGAGCGGCCGCACTCCGTGCCGCCCGGGCCGCACGGGGGCAACATCGACGTGAACCTCCTGGTCGAGGGCACGGCCCTGCACCTCCCGGTGCAGGTCGACGGTGCGCTGGCGTACGTGGGCGATCCGCACTTCGCACAGGGCGACGGCGAGGTCGCGCTGACCGCGCTCGAGGCCTCGCTGCGCGCCACGCTGCGCTTCGACGTCCTGCCGCGGGCGGTCGCGCTCGCCGAGTTCGGCGAGGTGACCGGACCGCTCATCCGCACCCCCGAGCACCTGGTTCCGACGGGCCTGGACCGCGACCTCGGCGAGGCGATGCGCGCGTGCGTGCGCGCCGCGCTGTCGCTGCTGCGGGCGCGATGGGGCATGGACGAGCACCTCGCGTACGCGTACCTCTCGGCCGCGACGGACTTCGACGTCTCGCAGGTGGTCGACGTCGTCACGGGCGTGCACGCGCGCATCCGGCTGTCGGATCTCGCCGACGTGCCGCTCGCGGGCGCGGGAGGAGACTGACCTCATGGACACGACGATCCCCGGCGCGGCCGAGGTCCCCGCCGATCTGCTCGAGGCGTTCCTCTCGTACGAGCGGGCCATCCTGGCGAACGACCTCGACGCGCTGGACGGCTGGTTCGCGGCCGGCGACGACACGATGCGCGGCGACGACGCGGGGCTGCTCGTCGGCCACGAGGCGATCAGCGCCTTCCGGTCGCTGCGCGGCGGCGTCGGGCCGCGCGTGATCGAGCGGATGGAGCACCGCGCGCTGGGCGACGGCGTCGCGCTGATCGTGTCGGTCTCGCGCTTCGACGCCGGCGGCCGCGGATTGCAGACCCAGGTGTGGACCCGCACCGACGCCGGATGGCGCATCACGGCGGCGCACGTGTCGCCCCGCCCCAAGGCGTTCGACCGCGCGATCTGGCGCACCGTCGGGGACCCGCTGTTCCAGGGCGCGTGGGACGGTCCGCTGGCCGGACTGACGTTCGCGGTCAAGGACCTGTTCGCGATCAAGGGCTACCGGATCGGCGCGGGCAACCCGGCGTACCTCGACTCCGTCAGGCCCGAGCAGAGCACGGCGCCCGCGGTGGCCGACCTGCTGCGCGGGGGCGCCTCGCTGCGCGGGATCGCGCGCACGGACGAGTTCGCGTACTCGATCGCGGGCGACAACGCGCACTACGGCACGCCGCCCAACGGCGCGGTCCCAGGGGCCCTGCCCGGAGGATCGTCGAGCGGGCCCGCGTCGGCCGTCGCCACCGGCCAGGCCGACATCGGCCTCGCGACCGACACGGCCGGCTCCATCCGCGTGCCCGCGTCGTATCAGGGGCTCTGGGGGCTGCGGACCACGCACGGGCTCGTGCCCCGTCAGGGCCTCCTGCCGCTCGCGCAGTCCTTCGACACGGTGGGCTGGCTCACGCGCGACGGCGAGACGCTGCAGCGCGTGGTCGACTGGTGCCTGAGCTACGACGGATCCGAGTCGACCGAGAACGTCTACGGCGAGTCGGGGACGGACCTGCCGTCGCGGTTCGCGGTGCCGGAGGAGGTGCTCGACGCCGTCGAGCCCGCCACGCGCGAGGCGTTCGAGGCGCTGCTCGCCGGGATGGGCGCCGACGTCGAGCGCATCCGCATCGGCGACCTCGCCGGATACCAGGAGCCGTTCCGCGTGGTGCAGGGCGCGGAGGCGTGGCGCAACGACGGCGACTGGCTGCGCGAGCATCCCGGCGCGGTCGGCGCCGCGGTCGCCGAGCGCTTCCGCGCGGCCGCCGCGATCACGCCCGAGCAGGAGAGCGCGGCGCGCGCCGCGCTCGGGCCGCTCAAGGAGCGCATCGACGCGATCGTCGGCGACGCCGTCCTGATCATGCCCACGGTGCCCGGGCCGGCCCCCATGCGCACCGCTGACGGCGGCCGCGTCGACGCCGTGCGCACCGCCACCCTGCGGATGACCACGCCCGTCGCGATCGCCGGCATCCCGGCCGTCTCCGTTCCGCTGCTGACGGTGCCCGCCCGGCTCGGGCCGGCGCCGGTCGGCGTGTGCCTGGCCTCGCGCGCCGGCACCGACATCGCCCTCGTCCGACTCGCCCGCGGCCTTGCCGCACAGCCGAAGGATCCCGCATGACCCCCGACCGTCCGTCCGCTCCCGTCGCGCCGCTCGACCCGCCCGCCCGCCTGCTGATGGGGCCGGGGCCGATCTCGGCGTACCCGAGCGTGCTGCGGGCCATGTCCGCGCCGCTCGTGGGCCAGTACGACCCGTTCATGACGGCCGCGATGAGCGACACCCAGGAGCTGTACCGCCAGGTGTGGGCCACGCGGAACGACGCGACCCTGCTGATCGACGGCACGTCGCGCGCGGGCATCGAGGCGGCCCTGGTCTCGCTCGTGCGGCCGGGCGACCGCGTGCTGGTCCCCGTGTTCGGCCGCTTCGGCCACCTGCTCGCCGAGATCGCCGAGCGGGCGCTCGCCGAGGTGCACACGATCGAGGTCGAGTGGGGGCAGGTCGTGCCGGTGTCGGCGATCGAGGAGGCCATCCTGCGCGTGAAGCCGCACGTGCTCGCGCTCGTGCAGGGCGACACCTCGACGACCATGAACCAGCCGCTCGACGAGGTCGGCGAGCTCTGCGCCCGCCACGGCGTGCTGTTCTACACCGACGCGACCGCGTCGCTCGGCGGCAACCCGTTCGAGGCCGACGCGTGGGGTGTGGACGCCGCGACGGCCGGTTTGCAGAAGTGCCTGGGCGGCCCCAGCGGCTCGGCGCCGATCACCCTCTCGGAGCGCGCGGTCGAGGTGATCCGCTCCCGCGGCCGCGTCGAGGCGGGCATCCGGGAGGCCGGCGACGAGAGCGCGACGGACTTCGTCCGCTCCAACTACTTCGACCTCGGGATGATCCTCGACTACTGGGGGCCGCGCCGCCTGAACCACCACACCGAGGCCACCTCGATGCTGTACGCGGCGCGCGAGTGCGCGCGCGTGCTGCTCGCCGAGGGGCGCGGGGCCGTGATCGAGCGGCACCGGGTCGCCGGCGCGGCGATGCTCGCGGGCGTCGAGGGGCTGGGGCTGACGGTGTTCGGCGACGTCGCGCACAAGATGAACAACGTCGTGGCGGTCGAGATCCCCGAGGGCGTGCCCGGCGACGCCGCGCGCGCCGCGCTGCTCGAGGACTTCGGCATCGAGATCGGCACGTCGTTCGGACCGCTGCACGGCCGCGTGTGGCGCATCGGAACCATGGGGTACAACGCCCGGCGCGACACCGTGCTGACCACGCTCGCGGCGCTGGAGGCCGTGCTGCGCCGCTTCGGGGCGCGCGTGCCCGCCGGCGGCGGTGTCGAGGCGGCGCTCGACGCGTTCGCGGGGGCGGCGGCCGCATCCGGGGCCGCCGGATGACCACGACCCGGCTGCCAGAGCTCTCGCCCGAGACCGTGGCCTCGGCCGCGCGGCGCGTGATGGCGCGCTGCGACGAGCTCGCGCGGGTCACGGCCGACGACGGCGCGATCACGAGAGTGCACCTGTCGCCCGAGCACGCGCGCGTGAACCGGCTCGCGGCCGAGTGGATGCGCGAGGCGGGAATGACGCCGCGCCAGGACGCCGCGGGCAACCAGCTCGGCCTGCTCCCCGCGGACGACCCGGACGCGCCCGTGCTCATGCTCGGATCGCACCTCGACACCGTGATCGACGCCGGGCGGTTCGACGGCATCCTGGGCGTGCTGATGGCCATCGAGGTCGTGCGGCTGCTGCGCCGGGTCGACGACGAGGGCCGCTCGCGGTCGCCGTTCCCCTTCGGGCTCGAGGTGGCGGCGTTCAGCGACGAGGAGGGCGCCCGCTTCGGCAAGGCCCTGCTCGGCTCGTCGGCCATGGCGGGGACGTGGGACGACGCGTGGTGGGACCTCGCGGACGCCGACGGCACGACCCTGCGCGAGGCGTACCGAGAGTTCGGCCTGGACCCCGGACGCATCGGCGAGGCCGCGCGCCGGCCCGAGCAGCTCGTCGGCTACCTCGAGGCCCACATCGAGCAGGGGCCCGAGCTGGACCGCCGCGGCGAGGCGCTCGCCGTGGTGTCGTCCATCGCGAGCGCGCGGCGCTTCCAGCTGCTGGTCGAGGGCGAGGCCCGGCACGCGGGCGGGACCCCGTACGACATGCGCCGCGACGCGCTGCTGGGCGCGAGCGAGGCGGCGCTCGCGGTCGAGCGGATCTGCCGCGCCGAGCACCACATCATCGGCACGGTGGGTCAGCTCGAGGCCTTCCCCGGTGCCGTGAACGTCGTCCCGGGCGAGGCCCGGTTCAGCCTGGACCTCCGCGGCGAGTTCGACGCGGACCGCGACCGCGTGTGGCGGGCGATCTCGCTCGAGCTCGACGACATCATGGGGCGCCGCGGCCTGCGCTGGCGCGCCCGCGAGGTGCACAGCGCGCCGGCCGTGTTCTGCGCGCCGCTGCTGCAGGACGTCGTGCGCGAGGGCATCCGGCACTCGGTCGGCGCCGCCGCGGAGCCGGCGACGCTGTTCAGCCCCGCGGGCCACGACGGCATGGCGCTGGGCGCCGTCGCGCCGGTGGGCATGCTGTTCCTCCGCAACCCCGACGGCATCAGCCACCACCCCGACGAGTCGGTCTCCGCGCCGGACGTCGCGCTGGGCATCCGCGCCCTCGCCGAGGCGGTCGCGCACGTCGGCGCCGAGCCCCGCTGAGCCGGCGCGGCAGGCGCGGTCAGGCGACCGCGGCGGTGCGCTCGTGGACGAGCTCAGAGATCTCGCGCTTGAGGGCGTTGAACGCGGGGGCCGTGACATCGCGGTCGTCGCCGAGCGGGACCGGGACGACCGCGCGGATGTGCCCCGGCACGCCGTGCGAGGCGCCGCCGGTCATCACGACGACCCGGTCGGCGAGGTACACGGCCTCCTCGATCGAGTGCGTGATGAACACGACCGTGCGGCCCTCCGAGCGCTGGATGCGCCGCAGCTGCACCTGTAGGTCACTGCGGGTGAGGGCGTCGAGCGCGCCGAACGGCTCGTCCATCAGCATCACGGCCGGGTCGTTCGCCAGCACGCGCGCAATGGCGACGCGCTGCTGCATGCCGCCGGACAGCTCGCCGGGGAAGCGCTGCGCGAAGCGCGTCAGCCCCACGGTCTCGAGGTGCGCGTCGGCCGTGGCCCGCGCGGCCGCGCGCGACATCCCGCGGCGCGAGGGGCCGTACGCGACGTTCTCGCGTACGGTCAGCCATGGGAACAGGCCGTAGTCCTGGAACACGACCCCGCGGTCGGGCCCCGGGCCCGAGATCGGCGCCCCCGCGACCGTGACCTCGCCGCCGCTGGGCTCCTCGAAGCCGGCCAGGATGCGCAGCAGCGTGCTCTTGCCGCATCCGCTGGCCCCCACGACCGCGACGAACTCGCCCGCAGCGACGTCGAGCGACACGTCCGCCACGGCCAGGACGTCGCCCGACGCGGTCGCGAACCGCTTCTCGAGCCCCGCGATGTGGATCTCCGCGCTCATCCGCGCGCCCCCTTCTGGAACACCGGGCGCCGCCCGACCAGCAGCCGCAGCACGAGGCTGAGCAGCCGGTCCGACAGGAACCCGGACAGGCCGATGACGATCATCCCGGCCACGATCAGGTCGGTGCGCACGATGTCGCGCGCGAGCGTGATGGTGGCGCCCAGGCCCTCGTTCACGCCCGTGGACTCGCCGAGCACGAGGATCACCCACGCCAGCCCCAGCCCCACGCGCAGCCCGTTGACGATCGCGGGCGCCGCGGCGGGCACCATGACCCGCCACAGCACGGCGGCCCGCGTGGTCCCGAGCATGCGCGCAGCCTCCACCAGCCGCTCGGGCACCTGCCGGGTGCCGCTCGCGGCGCCCAGCACGATCGGGAAGAACGCCGACAGCGTGATCAGGAAGATCGTGGCCTGGTCGCCGATGCCGATCAGCAGCGCGACGAGCGGCACCCACGCGGTCGCGGGGATGGGGCGGATCAGGTTGATGAACGGATCGAACAGCGAGTCCATGACGTAGAAGCGCCCCATCAGCACCCCGACAGGCACGGCGATCAGCGTCGCCAGGCCGAATCCGGCGCCGACCCGCAGCGCGCTCGCGCCGAGGTGCTGCCACAGGGTCGTGCTGAACGCGTCGTCCCGCAGGCCGCCGAAGGCGAAGTCCCACAGCGTCACGGCCACGTCCGCGGGGTACGGCAGGTACCCCATCCGGATGCCGAACGGCAGCTCGAGCTGCAGCTCGCGACCGAGGTGCCAGAACGCGACGAACAGGACGGGGACGACGAGCCCCAGGGCGATCCGGGCGGGCAGGGACCGGATGCCGCGCCCGCGCCGGCGCCCGGAGAAGCCCGGCGCGACCGGCCGCGTGGCGGGCGGAGCGAGAGTCGCGGTGGCGGTCATGCTCACTCCACGAACGACGTGTCGACGACGTCCTCGATCGCGGGCGCCTCCTCGACGAAGCCCAGCTCGCCCATCTCGGTCGCGAGCGCCTCGAGCTGGCCGAGGTACTCCTCCGAGAGGTCGGAGCGCATCCAGAAGTTCGCGATCGCGGTGTCGAAGATCGCCTGGTCGCCGCCGAACATGCTGACCATCTCGGACAGCCATTCGTCCTCGTTGCCGGTCATCCAGTCGGTCGCGGCCACGTGTGTGTCGACCACCTGCTGCACGAGCTCGGGGTCCTCCGCGATCAGCGCACCCGTCGTGACGAGGCCGAGGTTGACCTTTCCGATCGGCGTCGCGTACGGGTCGGCGAACTCGTGGCCGCCCTGCTCGAGCGCGATCGAGGCGCCGATCTCGACGCCGAAGAACGCGTCGATCGACCCGGACCCGAGCTGCCCGGCCATCTCGGGCGCCAGCACCGTGACGAGCTCGATGTCGTCGGGATCGACGCCGGCCTCCTCGAGCGTGAGGCGCATGGCGACCTCCTGCGCGGTCGTCTGCATGTAGCCGACCTTCTTGCCGACCAGGTCGTCCAGCGTCTGGATGGAGTCGTTGCCGATGAACCCGGATCCGCCGTCGGCGGCGGACGCGACGATCCTGAGGTCGCGGCCCTGCGCGACCGAGGCGATCGTGGGGGTGACGCCGCTGATCGCGAAGTCGATCGTGCCGGCGACGAGCGCGTCGCTGAGGGCGGGCGTGGTGTCGAGCGTGATGACCTCGAACCGGACGCCCTCGGCCGCGAAGTCCTCGTAGAGGAACGGCGCGTAGAAGTGCGGCTGGCCGCGCAGGGTGCCGATCTTGACGGTCGCGGTCTCGCCGGCGGCGCCCGATGCGGCGTCGGAGGACGACGAGCAGCCGGACAGGACCAGCGCCGCGGCGGCGCTCGCGGCGATCGGGATGAGCAGTCGACGGAGGTGCATGGCGGCGCCTTTCGGACGGGGGATTCGGTGGGGATCCGCGGCGCTCGTGCGCCTGCTCCGCAGTCAATCGGCCGCGGCGGTCGAGGCCGTTTCCCGGTCATTTCGCTCACGTAAAACCGTGAAGCGATCACTTCATCCGCCGGGCCCGTCGGGGGATCGCGGTCTCGCGCTCAGGCGCCCTGCGCGAGCCGCCACACGCGCTCGCGCGTGAACGGCTGCTCGAACGGGCGGGCGCCCAGCGCCCGGGCGATCGCGTTGCCGATCGCGGGCGCGACGGGGTTGTACGGCGACTCGCTCATCGACTTCGCGCCGAACGGACCGAGATCGTCGCTCGTCGTCGCGAACAGCACCTCGACGTCGGGGATGTCGGCCGACTGCGGCACGCGGTAGGTGCGGAACGCGGGGTTCTGCACGCGGCCGCCCGCGACGACCACCTCCTCGTACAGCGCCCCGCCGATGCCCTGGGCGACGCCGCCCTCGATCTGCCCGCGGCACTGGGCGGGGTTCATCACGAAGCCCGCGTCGGCCGCGTGCACGTTCCGCAGGATGCGCACGGCGCCGGTCTCGGGATCGACCGCGACCCGCACGGCGTGCACGTTGAACGCGAGCGATCGCAGCTCGCCGTGCTCCTCGCCCGAGGCGGTCAGCCCGCCCGCGCCCGCGATCTCCGCGAGCGGCACGACGCCGGCGGGCGTCCGCACGCCGTCGGGCCCGTACGCGCACTCTGCCGCCGGTGCGCCCACGCGCGCCGCGGCCTCCTCGACGATCCGGTCGCGCAGCGCAAGGCACGCGCCGTGCAGCGCCTTGCCCGCGATCGTCGTGCCGGCCGATGCGAACGCGCCCGTGTCGAACGCGACGGCGTCGGTGTCGGCGTGCGCGAGCCGGATCCGATCGGCGCCCACCCCGAAGACGCTCGCGGCGATCTGGCGCTGGACGGTCGTCGTGCCGTTGCCGAACTCGGCCGTGCCCGTCCGCAGCTCGAACGCGCCGCCGGGCAGGAGCGTGGCGGTCGCGTGGGCGCGGTGGCCGCGCGGCGCGAGCGTGGCGATCATCGCGGCGGCCATGCCCTCGCCGACCAGCCACCCCGCGGGCGGGTCCTCCCCGGGCTCGGCGAGCGCGGCCTGCGCGAGGTCGAGGCACTGGTCCAGGCCGTAGCTTCCCCAGACCAGGTCGGCCTCGATCTCGCCGTCCGCCCGGCGGAGCGCGTCGCCCTCCCGCACGGCGTTGATGCGCCGGATGTCGAACGGGTCCATCCCGATGCGCTCGGCGAGCATGTCGAGCGCAGACTCGATCCCGAGCGTGACCTGGCCCAGTCCGTAGCCGCGGAAGGCTCCCGACGGCACGTTGTTGGTGTAGACCGCCTCGGCGTCCACCCGCGCGACGGGTGCGCGGTACAGCGTGACCGACTCGGCGCACCCGTGGAACAGCACCCCGATCGCGTGGTTGCCGTACGCGCCGGTGTCGCTCAGCACGTCGAGCTTGATCGCCGTCAGCCGGCCGTCGGGCTCGGCGCCCAGCGTCACCGACACCCGCATCGGATGCCGCATGGACGAGCGCCAGAACTGCTCGGCGCGCGTGAACTCGTACGCCACGGGGCGGCCGGTGCGCAGCACGGCGAACGCGACGAGGTCCTCCGTGAACATCTCCTGCTTGCCGCCGAAGCCGCCGCCCACGCGGGGCGCGTACACCCGCACGCGGTCGCGCGGCAGGTCGAACAGCGTGCACAGCTCGTCGCGCGTCAGGAACGGCACCTGCGTCGACGAGCGGATGACCAGCCGTCCCTCCTCGTCCAGCCAGCCGACGGATCCGTGCGTCTCGAGCTGAGCGTGGATCGAGCGCCCCGTGCGCCACGTGCCGCTCACCGTGACGGGGCTCGCAGCGAGCGCCGCGTCGACGTCGCCGCCGTAGCCCGCGTGCAGCGCCGCGACGACGTTGCGCCCCGCATCGGCGACGCGGTCCTCGGGCGTGCGCTCCGGATGCACGAGCGGCGCGCCGGGCGTCCGCGCCTCCTCGGGATCGAACACGGCGGGCAGCGGCTCGTAGTCGACGCGGATCAGTGCGCACGCCCGCTCGGCGGCCGCCGCGGTCTCGGCCACGACCGCGGCGACCCGCTGCCCCACGTGGCGCACGACGTCGTCGAGCATGCGGGTGTCGTCGGGGTCGTCCTGCCGGTGCTCGTGGCGCGCGGTCGAGTACCGGGCCGCGGGCGCGTCCTCGTGCGTGTACACCGCCACGACCCCCGGCACCGCGCGCGCGGCGGCGGCGTCGATCGCGCGGATGCGGGCGTGCGGATGCGGCGAGCCGAGCACGCGCAGGATGAGCGCGCCCGCCGGGACGTCGTCGAACGCGTACGGCTCGAGGCCCTGCACCACCCGCTGCGCCGGCTCGGGCACGGCCGAGACTCCGACACCATCGCCGGGGCCCGGGCCGGTCTCCCGGACCGGTCCGAGCACGGCCGCGCGTACGGCCTCGCGGATCGGCCGGTACCCGGTGCAGCGGCACAGGCTCCCCTTGAGGCGGCGGTCGAGATCCGGGAGGTCCTCCTCGCCGAGGCACGATGCCGTAACGCTCATGCCGGGCGTGCAGAACCCGCACTGGAACCCGAAGCCGTTCGCGAGCGCGTCCTGCACCGGATGCAGCGCGTCGCCGGGGGCGAGGCCCGCGGCGGTCGTGACCGCCCGGTCCTCGGCGCGCACCGCCGGCACGACGCACGAGTGCACGGGCTCGCCGTCCAGCAGCACGGCGCACGCCCCGCAGTCTCCGGAATCGCAGCCGCGCTTGACCGACAGGGCGCCGTGCTCGCGCAGCAGCGTGCGCAGGCACTGTCCCGGCCGCGGGTCGGCCTCGACCGCGGCGCCGTCGATCTCGAGCCTCACGCGCGCGTCTCCCCGGCCAGCTCCGCGCGGGCGCGCTCGGCGAGCACGACCGACACGGCCCGCCGCCAATCGGCCGCGCCCAGCGGATCCGAGAAGTAGCCCGGCGCGGACCGCACCGCCTCGGCCAGCTCGGTCGCCGAGGGCGCCGCGGGGAACCGCAGCACGACCGGGCGCTCGGTGGCCGCGGTCACGACGAACACGGCCGCACCGTCCTCGTCGGCCCGGCCCGTCACGACCGCCGCGGACCTGCCGAGCTCGGCGAGCGCGATCCGGTGCAGCGTGAAGCGCGAGCGCAGCGTGCGCGCGGGCAGGTCGATCGCGCGGATGACCTCGCCCAGCCGCAGCGTGCTGACCCCGTCCCGCGCGGGGATCTCGGCGACGGGCAGCGTGCGCTCGCCGCCGTCGGGGGTCCACACCTCGGCGGTGCCGTCGAGCCCGGTGGCGAGCGACACCATCGCCGCGGCCGCGAACGCTCGGGCGATGTTGCCGCCGACCGTCGCGGTGTTCCAGATCTTGAACGACGCGAGCAGCGCGTCCGCGGCGACCGGGAACATCCGGGTCGCGGCCCACTCCGCGGGCGCCTCGCCGTCGCGCGCGAACCGGACGAGCCGCGCGATGGAGCACGTGGCGCCGATCCGCAGCCCGGCGGGGGAGACCTCCAGGTCGGGCCACCCCATCGCCGTGAGGTCGACCAGCCCCGTGACTTCGGGCTGAGGCTCGCCGAACAGCCACGTGCCGCCGGCGAGCACGGTCTCGCCCGGCGCCAGCGCGAGGTCGCCGCGGCCGCGCGCGCGGCGGAAGGACGTGACGGTGCTCAGGTCCACGCGGGCCGCCCCTCGCCGAGCGCGCAGGCGGCGTCCGGGCCGGCGGGCGCGGTGCCGAGGGTGCCGTGCAGGGGGCCCTGGCCGTCGCGCAGTGGTCGTCCCGTTCCGCCGTGGCGCGACTGGACGATCTCGGCCAGCGCCGAGAGCGCCACCTCGTCGGGCGAGGCCCCTCCGAGGTCGAGGCCCAGGGGGGAGTGCAGCCGGGCGAGGTCCGCGTCCTCCACGCCCGCGGCGCGCAGCAGCTCGGCGCGCCGCGCGACCGTGCGGCGGGCGCCGAGCGCTCCCACGAACCCGACGGGCAGGGCGAGCGCGGTCGCGATCGCGGGGACGTCGAGGCGCGTGTCATGCGTGAGGACGCACACGGCCGTGCGGGCGTCGACCCGATCCCCGGCCTCGCCCCGCAGGTACTCGGCCGGGTCGCCCACGACCCGCTCGGCCGCGTCGGGGAAGCGCTCCGGGGTGATGAGCGTCTCCCACACGTCGCACACCGTCACGGCGAAGCCCGCCGCCGCGCCGACCCGGCACAGCGCGGCTGCGTGCTCGCCGGCGCCGAGCAGGATGAGGCGCGGCCGCGGTGCGTGCGCGAGAGCCAGGACCGCCGGGCCGTCCGGAACCGGCAGGATGCGCCCCGCGGCGGCGCCCTGCAGCACGAGCCCGACAGCGACGGGCCGGTCCGCCGCGGCCCGCTCGAGCGCCGCGCGGGCCACGTCGTCGCCGGCCCGGACCTCGTACGCGAGCACGTCGATCCGCCCGCCGCACGCCAGGCCCGCGGCGAACGCGGCCTCGTCGTCGAAGCCGAACCCCGCCGCCTGTGCCCGCCCGGTCGCGAGCACCGTGCGGGCGAGGACGATCGCGTCGCCCTCCACGCAGCCGCCCGAGATCGAGCCGATCACCTCGCCGTCGTCGGCCACCGCCATGGATGAGCCGACGCCCCGCGGGGCGCTGCGCGCGACGCCGGTGACCGTGACCACCGCGATCCGCCGCCCGGCGCGCAGCCGGTCGAGGATCACGGCGGCGAGTTCGAGCATGGCGCCACCGTAGTCATGCCGTGTTACCGGACTGCTACACGCCACGCCCGGCGCGTCACGCGCCCGACCCCGCGCCGTGACCTGCGGGTCCTAGACTGCGGCGATGGACCCCGCCCGCGTGCGCCTGTGCGGCCTCGTGCTCGCCGCCGGAGCGGGTCGCCGGTTCGGCGGCCCGAAGGCGCTCGCGCGCGGCGCCGACGGGGCGCCGTGGGTGGCGCGCGCGGTCGACGCCCTGGTCAAGGGCGGGTGCGACCGGGTCGTCGTGGCGCTGTCGCCGGCCTCCGCGGCGGCCGCCGCCCTGGTGCCGGCGCCCGCGACGTCGGTCGTCGTCGGCGACGCGGCGCGCGGGCTGGCCGCCACGCTGCGCGGCGCGCTCGCCGCGGCGGTCCCGGCCGACGGCGTCGTCATCCTGCCGGTGGACACGCCGGACGTCGTCCCCGGCGCGGTTCGCCGCGTGATCGCCGAGGGCGGGCGGCCGCTGCGTCAGGCGCTGGCTCAGGCCGTGTACCGCGGCCGCCCGGGCCATCCGGTCCTGGTCGGCGCGGATCACGTCGCGGCGCTGCGGGCAACGCTCCGCGGAGACGAGGGCGCCCGGGCGTATCTGCGGGCGGCCGCCGCCCGGCAGGTGGAGTGCGGGGACCTGTGGTCGGGGGACGACATCGACGAGCGCGGCGGCGCCCACCTGGGGTCGTAGGCTTGAGGGAGTGAGCACCCCGGACCAGCCGTCGCCGTCACGCCGCGCCCGGGGCCTCGCCCCGGTGGCGGGAGCCATCGCGGTCGGGGTGCTCACGGCCATCCAGTCGCGGCTGAACGGCGGGCTCGGCGCCGCGCTCGACAACGCGATCGTGGCCGCCGTCATCTCGTTCGGATCGGGCCTGGCCATCATGGTCGCGCTCGCCGCGGCGCTGCCGGCGGGCCGGGCCGGCGTCGCGCGGCTCGTGCGCGGCGTCCGCGCGCGCGACATCCCGTGGTGGATCCTGATCGGCGGCGCGGCCGGAGCGCTCACGGTGGGCTCGCAGGGCGCCGTGGTCGGGGTGATCGGCACGGCGCTGTTCACGGTGGGCGTCGTGGCGGGGCAGACGCTCAGCGGACTGATCCTGGACCGCGTCGGGTACAGTCCGGCCGGCGTGACGGCGGTGACCGTGCCGCGGGTGGTCGGCGTGGCGCTCGCGCTCGCGGCCGTGACCGTCTCGCTCACGGGCGGCACGGTCGCGCAGGCGCCGCTGTGGATGCTGCTGCTTCCGCTCCTGGTCGGCGCCGGCCTCGCGTGGCAGCAGGCCACCAACGGACGGCTGCAGCGCGCGACCGCGTCGGCGATGACCGCGACGCTCGTCAACTTCGTCGGCGGCACGGTCGTGCTCGGGGCGATCGCGCTGGTGCAGGCGCCGCTCGTCGGCGTCGCGCCGCTTCCGGCCGACCCGTGGCTGTACCTGGGCGGCGCGATCGGCGTCGCCTACATCGCGCTGTCGGCGGCGCTCGCGCCGCGGATCGGCGTGCTGCTGCTCTCGCTCGGATCCGTGCTCGGGATGCTCGTCGGCTCGCTCGCGCTGGACCTGCTGTGGCCGCCCGCCGTGCCGCCGTCGCCTGTCCGGTCCGCCATCACGGTCGCGGTCGCGTGCGTGGGCGTCACGATCGCCGCGGTCGGCCGGCGTTCCGCGCGCTGAGGCGCGCGGAACGAGGTCGTCAGGCCTTCTTCTTGGCCTTCTTGCCCGCGGGGAGAGCGGAGAGGAACTTGGCGCCGTCGACGGCCTTGCGGCGCAGCGGGCGCGACCGGGTGGGCTTTCCGCCCACGTAGAGCCAGCCGAGCAGGACCTCGTCCTTCGTGAGGCCGTGCGCCTTGGCGACCGCGCGGTGCCGCGTGTGGCCGCCCGTGCGCCAGAAGACGCCGTAGCCCGCCTCGTCCAGCAGCAGGCTGAGCGCATGGGCGACGCCGGAGGCGACGGCCTCCTGCTCCCAGACCGGCACCTTGCCGCGCCGCACCGACGCGACGATCGCGATCAGCAGCGGCGCGCGGAGGGGCTTGGAGTACACGCCCTTCTTGCCCTCGGCCTTCGCGATCGCGCGGCCGAGCGCTACGCGGTCGTCGCCGCGGATCTCGATCAGCCGCCAGGGTTTGAGCTCCTTGTGGTCGGCGACGCGGCCCGCGGCCGACACCAGCTCGACGAGCTCGTCGTGCGTGGGCGCGTCGTCCGTGACCTTCGACAGCGAGCGGCGCGCGAGCATCGCGGCCCGCGCGCCCCCGACGGCCGCCGCGGTCATCAGGCCGGGGCGTCCTGCTCGTCGCTCTCCTCCGGAGTGAAGTTCAGCGACAGCGAGTTCATGCAGTAGCGGTCGCCCGTGGGCGTGCCGAAGCCGTCAGGGAAGACGTGACCCAGGTGCGAGCCGCAGTTGGCGCAGCGCACCTCGGTGCGCTCCATGCCGTGGCTGTTGTCCTCGAGCAGCTCGACCGCGTCGGGGCGGATGGACTCGTAGAAGCTGGGCCAGCCGCAGTGCGAGTCGAACTTGGTGCCGCTCTTGAACAGCTCCGAACCGCACGCCGCGCACGTGTACAGGCCGGCGCGCTCCTCGTCCAGCAGCTCGCCCGTCCAGGGACGCTCGGTGCCGGCCTCGCGCAGCACCGCGTACTGCTCGGGGGTGAGCTCCTGGCGCCACTCATCCTCGGACTTGCTCACGTTGTACGACATGGGTTCCTCCCGTTGATCGCCTTACAGACTACGTCCGCGGGAGGGTGCGCGGATCGGACGTGTCGTAACGTTCGCGGCCCGGGAGAATGAGGGGATGAGCGCCCCGACGACCGACCACGACCCGGCCGCCGTCGCGGACCGGTTCGCCCGCTTCGCACGCGACGAGGCGCCGGGCCGCTCGGACGTCTATCTCGCGTGGGCCGAGGGCGTCGCGGTCGATCCCGGGATGTGCGAGATCCTCGCCCGCATCCCCGCCACGCGCCGGCAGCCGCCGCTCGTGTTCGCCGTCACGCGGATGCTGGGCGCCCCGCTGGACGGCGGCTACGACGCCTGGGCGGCGTTCGTGCGCGCGCACGCCGCCACGGTGGTCGCCGAGTGCGCGGCGCGCACGCTCCAGACGAACGAGCCGCTGCGCTGCGCCGCGCTCCTTCCCGCCCTCGCGCGCCTGCAGGGCCCGATCGCGCTGCTCGAGCTCGGCGCCTCGGGCGGGCTGTGCCTGTACCCGGATCGCTACGCGTACCGCTTCCGTGCGGGCGACGACGTCGTCGCGGTGGATCCGGGCGGGGGAGCGGCCGTCGTGCTCGAGGCCGAGCTGCGCGGAGCCGTGCCGGACCTCCGCCTGCCGGACGTCGTGTGGCGCGCGGGCATCGACCTGCAGCCGCTGGACGCCGGCGACCCCGCCGACCGGGCCTGGCTCGAGGGGCTCGTGTGGCCCGAGGAGACGGCCAGGGCCCGGCGGATCGCCGCCGCGATCGACGTCGCCGCCGCCGACCCGCCGCGCCTCGTCGCGGGGGATGCCGCGGATCTCGGGCTCGTGCGCCGCCTCGCGGCCGAGGCGCCGCGCGATGCCGCGCTCGTGATCACGACCCCCGGTGTGCTGCCGTACGTGCCGCGCGGCCGGCGCGACGCGCTGATCGCGGCGCTGCGGGCACCGGGCGGCATCCGCCCCGAGCCCGTGCACTGGATCACGCTCGACCAGCCCGCGCTGCACGACGCCTGGACCCCGCCCATCGACACCGGGACGTGGGGCCCGGGATTCGCGCTCGCGCTCGACGGCGAGGTGCTCGCGGCCGCCGACCCTCTGGGCGCCTGGATCGACTGGCGCGCCTGACCGGCGCGCGCCGCAGCGCCGCCTACCGTGGGGACGTGCCCCTCTCCGACCGCGACCGCGCCATCCTCGCCTTCGAGGCCGAGTGGCGCCGCCACGGCGGCGCGAAGGAGGAGGCCATCCGGTCCCAGCTCGAGATGGCGCCGGCGCGCTACTACCAGCTGCTGGGCCGGCTGATCGACTCGGCCGACGCGCTCGCCGAGGACCCGCTGCTCGTGGGCCGGCTGCGCCGCCTGCGCGACGCGCGCCGCGCGGACCGCTCCCGCATCGCCGGCTGACCGGAGCCGCGCCTGAGGCGTCGCCCCAGGGTCGTCCGGGTAGCATCGGGGTCGTGCCGACCACCTACCCCCGGGACCGCTTCGACGACGTCCCGCGCCAGTCCGCCAGGGTCGGCGCCCATCGTGCCGAGCAGCCCCGCGCACCCCGCCGCGTCGTGCTGCTGTGGGCCGCGCTCGCGACGGTCCTGCTCACGATCGCGGGCATCCTCGCGTTCCTCGTCCTGTCGCAGCGCGTCGACATCGTGCCGGGACAGCAGTCCCCGGTGCCGCAGTCCACGGTGTCGCCGATCGTCGACCCCACCTACACGGTGCTCGTGCTCAACGGCACGGGCTCGCAGGGCGTGGCCGAGGAGGTCGCCGCCGAACTTGTGGCGGCCGGATGGTCGGACGACATGGTCCTGCCGAGCGAGTCGTCCGCGACGGACTTCCCCGCCACGACCGTGTACTACGCGTCTCCCGAGGAGGAGGCCGTCGCGCTGGGCATCGCGCAGGCCATCGGCGGCGCGCGCGTCGCGCTGAGCGACCAGTACCAGAGCCCGCCGGATCCCGCGCTCAAGGAGATCACGGTGGTCGCCGGTCTCGACCGTGTTTCGGCCGGGTAAACAGTTCGATTCGGGCGTGTTCATTCTCGCCCTCTCGGCGTTCTGGCGCGGAACGGCGCGGATACCATTCCCGATATCCGCCCCCAGCACCAGGAGAGTTTTCGCATGACCCAGGGCACCGTGAAGTGGTTCAACGCCGAGAAGGGCTACGGGTTCATCACCGTGGCAGACGGCAGCCAGGACGTCTTCGTCCACTACTCGAACATCGAGATGAGCGGCTTCCGCGTCCTGGAGGAGGGGCAGTCCGTCGAGTTCACCGTCGGCTCGGGCCAGAAGGGCCCGCAGGCGGAGGCCGTCCGCCCCGTCTGACCCGGCGTCCACGCAGAGCGCCCCGCGGCCCGGACCGCGGGGCGCTCTCGCGCGTCCGGGCGTCGCCCGCCCACGGGCGCGCCCGCCGGACGCGGCTTGCACTCGATGGGGGAGAGTGCCAGAATCGTCCTAGCACTCGTGCAAGAGGAGTGCTAAAGACCACACGCCTACGTCCGGGAGGGACGACACCAACATGGCAAAGATGATCGCTTTCGACGAGGAGGCCCGTCGTGGCCTCGAGCGCGGCCTCAACACGCTGGCCGACGCCGTCAAGGTGACGCTCGGCCCGCGCGGTCGCAACGTCGTGCTCGAGAAGAAGTGGGGCGCCCCCACCATCACGAACGACGGCGTCTCGATCGCCAAGGAGATCGAGCTCGACGACCCGTACGAGAAGATCGGCGCCGAGCTGGTCAAGGAGGTCGCCAAGAAGACCGACGACGTCGCGGGTGACGGCACCACGACCGCCACGGTCCTCGCCCAGGCGCTGGTCCGCGAGGGCCTCCGCAACGTCGCCGCCGGCGCCGACCCCATCAGCCTGAAGCGCGGCATCGAGAAGGCCGTCAAGGCGCTCTCGGACGAGCTGCTCGCGCAGGCCAAGGAGGTCGAGTCGAAGGAGCAGATCGCCGCGACCGCGTCGATCTCGGCCGCCGACCCCGCGATCGGCGAGCTCATCGCCGAGGCCATCGACAAGGTGGGCAAGGAGGGCGTCGTCACGGTCGAGGAGTCGAACACGTTCGGCACCGAGCTCGAGCTCACCGAGGGCATGCGCTTCGACAAGGGCTACCTGAACCCCTACTTCGTCACGGACCCGGAGCGCCAGGAGGCGGTCTTCGAGGACCCGTACATCCTGATCGCGAACCAGAAGATCTCGAACATCAAGGACCTTCTGCCGGTCGTCGACAAGGTCATCCAGGCGGGCAAGGAGCTCGTCATCATCGCCGAGGACGTCGAGGGCGAGGCCCTCGCGACGCTCGTGCTGAACAAGATCCGCGGCATCTTCAAGTCGGTGGCCGTCAAGGCCCCCGGCTTCGGCGACCGCCGCAAGGCCCAGCTGCAGGACATCGCGATCCTCACGGGCGGCCAGGTCATCACCGAGGAGGTCGGCCTCAAGCTCGAGAACACCGACCTCGAGCTGCTCGGCCGCGCCCGCAAGGTCATCGTCACCAAGGACGAGACCACGATCGTCGAGGGCGCCGGCGACGCGTCGCAGATCGAGGGCCGCGTGACCCAGATCCGTCGCGAGATCGAGAACACCGACAGCGACTACGACCGCGAGAAGCTGCAGGAGCGCCTCGCCAAGCTCGCCGGCGGCGTCGCCGTCATCAAGGCGGGCGCGGCCACCGAGGTCGAGCTCAAGGAGCGCAAGCACCGCATCGAGGACGCCGTGCGCAACGCGAAGGCCGCCGTCGAGGAGGGCATCGTCGCCGGTGGTGGCGTGGCCCTCATCCAGGCCGGCAAGACCGCGTTCGACGGCCTGGACCTCGTCGGCGACGAGGCGACCGGCGCGAACATCGTCAAGGTCGCGATCGAGGCTCCGCTGAAGCAGATCGCCCTCAACGCCGGCCTCGAGCCGGGCGTCGTGGCCAACAAGGTCGCCGACCTCCCGGTCGGCCACGGTCTGAACGCCGCCACGGGCGAGTACGGCGACCTGTTCGCGCAGGGCATCATCGACCCCGCCAAGGTGACGCGCTCGGCGCTGCAGAACGCCGCGTCGATCGCCGGCCTCTTCCTCACCACCGAGGCCGTCGTCGCCGACAAGCCCGAGAAGGCGGCCGCTCCGGCGGGCGCCGAGGGTGCGGGCATGGACTTCTGATCCACGCCTGATCTCCTCTCGGACGGCCCCTTCCCCTCGCGGGGGAGGGGCCGTCCCGCGTCTCCGGGGCGTGGATGACACAGGGCGTAACACCCGCTTGGAGCACGGTAGGGTGCGTCGCCATACTTGCGTGACCCGATCCGAACACCCGAAGGATTCCCATGACCGTCATCGACACCGAGGTCTCGCCCGTCGCCGACCTCGAGACGCCCCTGAAGTTCGCCTACTGGGTGCCGAACGTCTCCGGCGGCCTCGTCGTCTCCACCATCGAGCAGCGCACCAGCTGGGACTTCGACTACAACAAGAAGCTCGCCCGCATCGCCGAGGACGCCGGCTTCGAGTACGCGCTGTCGCAGACGCGCTACGCCGCGAGCTACGGCGCCGACAAGCAGCACGAGGCCACGTCGTTCACGCTGGGCCTGCTGGGCGCGACCGAGCGACTCAAGATCATCGCCGCCGTCCACCCGGGCATGTGGCACCCCGGGGTGCTCGCCAAGTGGCTCATCACGGCCGACCACATCTCGAACGGCCGCGCCGCCGTCAACATCGTGTCGGGGTGGCTCAAGGACGAGTTCGTGAAGTTCGGCCTGCCCTGGCTCGAGCACGACGAGCGCTACGTGCGCACCGAGGAGTTCATCTCGATCCTGCGCGGCCTGCTGACCGAGGACGGCTACTCGTTCGACGGCAAGCACTACCAGATCTCGGACTTCACGCTCTCGCCGAAGCCGCTCGACGTGCCCGGCCGCGCGCACCCCGAGATCTTCTTCGGCGGCAACTCGACCGCGGCGCAGGCCGCGGCCGGCCGCACCGCGGACTGGTACTTCTCGAACGGCCGCTCGCTGGAGGGCTTCCAGGAGAACATCGCGGGCGTCGTCGCGGCCGCCGAGTCGGGCGGGCGCACCGCGCCGCAGAAGCCGCGCTTCGGCATCAACGGCTTCGTGATCGCGCGCGACACCGAGAACGAGGCGGTCGAGACCCTGCGCGAGATCATCGCGAAGGCCCACCGCCCCGCCGTCGAGGGCTTCGCCGCGGCGGTCAAGGAGGCCGGCCAGTCGACCAAGGACGGCAAGGGCATGTGGGAGGACTCGACCTTCGAGGACCTCGTGCAGTACAACGACGGCTTCCGCACCGGCCTGATCGGCACCCCGGAG
This sequence comes from Microbacterium sp. MEC084, assembly GCF_004514465.2. Classification (NCBI taxonomy): domain Bacteria; kingdom Bacillati; phylum Actinomycetota; class Actinomycetes; order Micrococcales; family Microbacteriaceae; genus Microbacterium; species Microbacterium sp. MEC084. The sequence goes on from NZ_MYFP02000007.1 coordinate 70,821, forward strand.
CAGATCGCCGAGCGCATCATCGCGTTCAAGAAGATCGGCGTGAACCTGGTCCTGACCGCCTACCTGCACTTCCAGGAGGAGGTCGAGGCCTTCGGCCGCGACGTCCTGCCGATCGTCCGCGAGCTCGAGGCCGACCTGGCACGCGCCAACGGCACCGAGCTGAACACCGAGCTGCTGCCGCAGGTCGCCGCGCCCGCGGCCGTCTGACCCGGCGCACGAACGGCACCCGGAGGGGGTGGGGCATCGCGCCCCACCCCCTCCGCGCGTCAGCGGAACATGCCGGCCGCCGTGCGCTCGGTGTCGGCGTACTGCGCCCCGGCCGCGCCGAGCAGCCGGCCGATGCCGTCGAGCGTGTCCTCGACCGCGCGCTGGGTCGCCTTCCACTGATCGAGCGTGCCCTGGAACGCGACCGCCGCCGAGCCCGTCCAGGCCGATTGCAGGCCCAGCAGCTGGGCGCTGAGCGCGGCCGTCTCGGCCCGCAGGCGCTCGGCGGTCGCGAGGGCCTGCCCGTTCGCGGTGAGGATCGCGTCGCTGTCGACACTGAACACGGCCATGAGGTGCTCCCTGGGTCATCGGATGGGTGACACCCACGCTAGGGACGCGTGGCGCGGCCCGTCGGCCCGTGCCCGGCGGCCTCGAACAGCCCGCCGCGTCGGCGAGGCTGGGGACGAACGGCCGCTCAGCCCGAGGGCGTCTCGGCGCCGCGGATGCGCGGCATCGGCCGGGTCGCGGCCAGCGCGAGCTCCTCGTCGGTGCGCGGCGCGAGCGGGAAGGCCACGCGGAACGTCGCGCCGCCGCCCGGGGTGTCGCGCACCTCGACGGAGCCGTGCAGCGCCTCGACGATCGAGGCGACGATGGCCAGGCCCAGGCCGCTGCCGCCGGTCTCCCGCGCGCGCGACGTGTCGGCCCGCCAGAACCGCTCGAAGATCTGCTCGCGGATCGCCTCCGGAACGCCCTCGCCGTGGTCGACCACGGCGATCCAGCCCATGCCCGCGCCCACGTCGACCCCGACCTCGATCTCGATCGGGGAGCCCTCCGGGCTGAAGCGGCGCGCGTTGCCGAGCAGGTTCGCGATCACCTGGCGCACGCGGTGCTCCTCACCGAGCACGATCGGCGGAACGGCCACGGGCCGCAGGGCCTGCGGCACCGAGAAGTCGAGCCGCGGCACGGCGGTCTCGGTCTCGCCGGTGTCGGCCGCCGGCTCGCCCGCGGCGCGCGGGCGCCGGCGCAGCAGGGCCGTGAGGGCGTTCGCGGCGACCGGGCGCGCGCGGCGACGCGGGGCCTCGTCCGCGCCGCCGCCCGCCTCGGCCGGCAGCTCCTCGTCCGGCCGCGAGATCGTGATGGGGCCGGTCAGCGCCTCGATCGTGGTGTCGATCACGGTCACCGTGCGCGACGGCTCGGCCGCGCGCACGTCGAGCGCGGCGTCGCGTGCCAGCGGGCGCAGGTCGAGCGGCTGGATGTCGAGCTCGCGCTTCTCGTCCAGGCGCGCGAGGGCGAGGAGGTCCTCGACGAGGACGCCCATCCGGATGGCCTCCTTCTCGATCCGCTCCATCGCGCGGGCCGTGTCCTCGTCGCCCTGGATGGCGCCCATCCGGTACAGCTCGGCGTAGCCGCGCACGCTGACCAGCGGCGTGCGCAGCTCGTGGCTCGCGTCGCCCACGAAGCGTCGCATCTGCCGGACGGTCGCGTCGCGCTCGGCGATCGCGTCGTCGATCCGGTCCAGCATGGTGTTGATCGCGGCCTTGAGCCGGCCGATCTCGGTGCTGGGCTCGATGTCGGTCAGGCGCTGGCTGAAGTCGCCCGCCGCGATCGACATCGCGGTGGCCTCGACCTGCCCGAACCGGCGGAACGTGAGCGTCACGGCCCAGCGGGTCAGCAGCGCCCCGCCGATGATCGTGACGAGCGCGACCAGGAAGAAGATCCCGAAGTAGGTGCCGACGACCTTCTCGACCTCGTCGAGCGGCAGGGCGACCAGCTGCGTGTAGATGTTGTTGCTGCCGGGGAACTGCACGACCGCGAACGCCGCGTGGTAGCCGGGGCCCTCGCCCGTCGTGTTGTCGAGCAGGATGATGCTGCCCTGGTGCGAGTACGCGTAGTCCGTGCCGAACGTGGCGGGGAAGTCGGGGCGGCTCTGCCGCGGATCCTGCCCGCCCGCGCTGGCCATCAGGTCGCCGTCGGGGCCGTAGATCGCGACGTAGTACTCGGTGCGCGGCGCGCCCGCCTTGGCCGTGAACGTCGGGCCGGCGTCGCCGCTCGACGAGATGTTGAACAGCTGCTCTCCGACCGCGCCCGCCGCGAGCTGCGTGAGCGACGAGTCGACGTTGCTCAGCATCGCGTTGCGCAGGATGGGCACGGTGCCGACGCCCGCCGCCATCAGGCCGAGCGCGAGCACCGTCACCGTGACGCCCGTGACCTTGGCCCGCAGGCTGATGCGGCGCCACCATCGCGTCAGCGCATCGGTCTTGTCAGCCAGGGCGTCGCCTCTTTCGAACGGGGGCGCCGCCGCGGGGATGCGGCGGCGCGGGCGGGGATCAGCCCGCCTTGTCGACCTTCAGCATGTAGCCGAAGCCGCGCTTGGTCTGGATGAGCGACTCCGACGCGTGCGGGTCGATCTTGCGGCGCAGGTAGGAGATGTAGGACTCGACGATGCCCGCGTCGCCGTTGAAGTCGTACTCCCACACGTGGTCGAGGATCTGCGCCTTCGACAGCACCCGGTTCGGGTTGAGCATCAGGTAGCGCAGCAGCTTGAACTCGGTGGGGCTGAGGTCGATCGCGGTGTCGCCGACGTACACGTCGTGCGTGTCCTGATCCATGGTCAGCTCGCCGGCGCGGATGACCTGCTCCTCCTCGTCGTTCTGCATCGTGCGGCGCAGGATCGCCTGGATCCGCGCCACGATCTCGTCGAGGCTGAACGGCTTGGTGACGTAATCGTCGCCGCCGACGTTGAGGCCCTTGATCTTGTCCTCCGTCTCGTCCTTGGCGGTGAGGAACAGGATCGGGGCGGTGTAGCCCGCGTCGCGCAGGCGCTTGGTGACGCTGAACCCGTTCATGTCGGGCAGCATCACGTCGAGCACGATCAGGTCGGGCTCCTCCTCGAGGACGGCCGAGATCGTCTGTGCGCCGTTCGCGACGGTCTTCACCTGGAAGCCCGCGAACCGCAGGCTCTGCGAGAGCAGGTCTCGGATGTTGGGCTCGTCGTCGACGACCAGGATGCGCGGTGCGGTCATGCGCCCATTATGTCGGTGCTGCTCATGATCCGGCTGGATATCGCGCCGGATCGGCCGAAAGCGAACAGCGGCCCGCTGTCCGGGGTCACGCTTCGGTGAGGCGACTTCAAGCGGCGAGGCCCTGGGGCGCCCCGCCTCACTCATGCACCCAGACCTCGGTGCCGATCTGGGCGAAGCGGTACACGTGCTCGGCGGCCGCGACGGTCATGTTGACGCAGCCGTGGCTCATCCGAGCGCCCGCGCCGAAGTTGCCGTGCCAGTACGTGCCATGGAAGCCCTGGTCGCCGTTGAAGTACGACACCCACGGCACGTTCGGCTGGCAGTAGGCGAACCGGCCGCCCGGGATGTGGTTCCCCCGTGCGTCGCAGGAGCCCATGTGCTGTCCCGCGAGCTGCGACGTCACGGTGAAGCGGCCCGTCTGCGTCTCGGTCTGGACGCCGTCGCGCACGCCGCCCGTGCCGATCGCCACGGGATAGGACGCGACGAGCGCGCCGTTCTCGTAGAGGTGGGTCCTCCCGCCGCTCTTGTCCACCTCGATGGTGCGCAGCAGCGTCTGCGCCCCGTGCGGGATCGCCCGGCCCTGCAGCTCGAAGGTCAGGTCGCCCTTCTCCACCGAGGCGGCGACCTTCTCGGCGAGCCCCGCGGTGGAGGCCAGGCCGTAGCCGTCCTGTCCCGCCTGGATGGCGCGCAGGTGCCGGCCGGCCGAGTCCGTCACCACGAGCGAGTCCGCCGGCGCGCGGTTCAGCTTCTGCGGCAGCCCCGCCACGACCTCGCCGATGGCCGGGACGTCGGCCCAGATCGTGAATCCTCCCGCGGCCGGATCCGGGGCGATGTCGATCCACGACGCGACGGTCGCCAGGCCGATCGGGAGCGAGCCGGCCCCGTCCAGGTGGAAGCCCGCCTCGTCGGCCTGTCCGTTGAGCCGCGACGCGAGCTCCTCGGCGGCGCCGGTCTCGATGGCCGGCTCCTGCTCGGTCGGCCGCGGCTCCGCGGCGAGGGCGCCGCCCGCGGTCAGCGCGTCGCGCAGGTCGGTCTCGAGCGCGGCCAGGTCGACGCCCCGTCCGGGACGGGCGGGATCCGCGGCGAACCTCCCGGCCTCCTCGTCGAAGACCACCCGGGCGTCGACCGGGTCGGCGAACAGGTCGGGGAGGTGCTGGCGCAGCGTAGCGGCCGCCGTGGCGGCGTCGAGCGCGAGCCCCGTCGGGAGCGGCCCGGGGTCCCACGCCGTCACGTTCCAGAGGGGATGCGCCCCCAGCGCCCGCGCGGCGAGCGCCTCCGCGTCGACCGAGACGCCCAGGCCCGCGGAGGTCAGCGCAGCGCCCGCGACGTGCACCTCGGCGCCCGACACGCGGTCGCGGATGGCGTCGGCGGCCGCGTCGACGGTCATCCAGCCGATGTCCGCGCCGGCCACGGTGACGCCCGGCGCGATCAGCTGGGTGGAGGCGACGGCCGCCGCCGCGCCGGCCAGGAGCAGGGGGAGCCCGAGCCACAGCGCGACGCGGGCGCCGCGCGCGCGGGGTCGCGACGGCGGCGCGGGCTCGACGGCGGCGTCGGGGAGGACGATCGGCTCGGTGACGGTGCTCACACCAGGTATTGCCCGGTGGAGCCCGTTCCCTTCACGCGGATGCGGTCAGGCGGCCTCGAGGCGCTCGGCATCCAGGATCGTGTAGCTGTAGCCCTGCTCGGCGAGGAACCGCTGACGGTTCTGCGCGAAGTCCTGGTCCACGGTGTCACGGGCGATCAGCGTGTAGAAGCTGGCCGTGTGGTTCGACTGCTTGGGCCGCAGCAGGCGGCCCAGGCGCTGGGCCTCCTCCTGGCGCGAGCCGAACGAGCCCGACACCTGGATCGCGACCGAGGCCTCCGGCAGGTCGACGGAGAAGTTCGCGACCTTCGACACCACGAGCAGGTTGATCGTTCCCTCGCGGAAGGCCTGGAACAGCTTCTCGCGCTCGTCGACCGGCGTCGAGCCGGTGATCTTCGGGGCGTCGAGCGCCTCGGACAGCTCGTCCAGCTGCTCGAGGTACTGCCCGATCACGAGGATCTGCTCGTCGGGGTGCTTGGCGATCAGGCTCTTGACGACGTCGATCTTGGCCGGCGCCGTGGCCGCGAGGCGGTAGCGGTCCTCGTCGGCGCTCGCCGCGTACTCGAGGCGCTCGCCCGGCGGCAGGTCGACCCGCACCTCGTAGCAGGCGGCGGGGGAGATGAAGCCCTGGGCCTCGATCTCCTTCCACGGGGCGTCGAAGCGCTTGGGCCCGATCAGGCTGAACACGTCGCCCTCGCGGCCGTCCTCGCGCACGAGCGTCGCGGTCAGGCCGAGACGCCGGCGCGCCTGCAGGTCGGCCGTCAGCTTGAACACGGGCGCGGGCAGCAGGTGCACCTCGTCGTACACGATCAGGCCCCAGTCCAGCGCGTCGAGCAGCGCGAGGTGCGGGTACTCGCCCCTCCGGCGCGCCGTCAGGATCTGATACGTCGCGATCGTGACGGGCTTGATCTCCTTGGTCTGGCCGGAGTACTCGCCGATCTCCTCGGGCGTGAGCGACGTGCGCTTGAGCAGCTCGTCGCGCCACTGGCGCGCCGAAACCGTGTTGGTGACGAGGATGAGCGTGGTCGTGCGGGTCGCGGCCATCGCGCCCGCGCCGACCAGCGTCTTGCCGGCGCCGCACGGCAGCACCACGACGCCCGACCCGCCCTCGCTGAACTTCTCGACCGCCTCGGCCTGGTAGGGCCGCAGCGCCCAGCCGTCCTCGTCCAGGTCGATGGGGTGCGGAGTGCCCGGCGTGTAGCCGGCGAGATCCTCCGCGGGCCAGCCGATCTTCAGCAGCTCCTGCTTGATGTGACCCCGTGCCCAGGCGTCGACCACGTAGGTCTCGGGGCTCGGCTGCGCGATCAGCAGCGGCTGGATGCGCTTGTTGCGCGACACCTCGGCGAGCACGGCGCGGTCCGTGGAGGTGAGCAGCAGCTCGCCCTCGTCGCCCCGGCGGATCGACAGGCGGCCGTACCGCTCGACGGTCTCGCGGATGTCGACCGACACCGACGGCGGCACCGGGAACCGCGACCACCGGTCGAGGGTCTGCAGCATGTCGTCGGCGGTGTGGCCCGCGGCGCGCGCGTTCCACAGGCCCAGCCGGGTGATCCGGTAGGTGTGGATGTGCTCGGGCGCGCGCTCGAGCTCGGCGAAGATCGCGAGCTCGTGACGCGCGGTCTCCGCGTCGGGATGCGCGACCTCCAGCAGCACGGTGCGGTCGCTCTGGACGATCAGGGGGCCATCAGCCATAGCGGACCAGTCTACCGGCGTGCCGGATGGCGGGGCCCGGTCAGCGGGGACGGACCGCGATGATGCTCTTGATCGGGAGCGTGCGCTCCACGTCGGCGCCGCGGTCGCGGCCGCGCAGGCGCCCGCCGCCGAGGCCGGTCGCCTCGAGCGTGAACGTGCGGCTCGAGCCGTCGGGCAGGGCCACGTCGACTTCGAGCACGGCCTTCGTGCGCACGGCCGTCTCGAGCTCGCGCTCGAGCCACGCGGCATCGGCGTCGGCGCCGTGGGCTCCGCGCAGGCGCTCGATCAGCGCCGCGTACCGCTTCGCGGAGCCGTCGTCGGCCGCGCGCGGGGCGACGCGGCGGCGGTCGAGCGCCTGCGCCTCGCCCTGCTCGTCGAGGGCGACGACGGGGTACCGGGCGTCGGCGAGCGCCCAGTACACGGCATCCCGGGCCGCGCGGGTGCGGAGCATCCGGCCGTCCTGGACCAGCCCGAGCGCCCGCAGCGACTGGTCGACCGCGATCGTCTCGAGCAGCGCGTGGTCCCGGCTCGACACGATCGTCTGGTCCGTCGACGGATCCAGCGTCACGCGCACGAGGCCGTGGCGCTCGGCGGTCCGCTGCACGAGGTACTCGAGTGGCTGCGGCACGCCCGTGAGCGACAGCTGCGACAGGAACGCCAGGATGCCCTCGGCGGTCTCGCCGGCCGACAGCGCGCCCGCGATCGTCGCCTCCGTGAAGCGGTAGGTCGAGGCCTGCGCGTGCGACTCGCGCGCCGCGATGCCCTGGAGCCGCACATCGAGCGTGGGGGCCAGCGGGCCGGGCGAGATGGCGGTGAGGTCGTTCTGCAGGAACACCTGGTCCACCTCGTGCGGCAGCAGCTCGATGAGCGCGGCGACGTCCGGCGCGCGCCCCTCGCGCAGCGGCGCGGCCCAGGGCGGCTCGGCGTCCCACGGGGCCCGGGCCCCCTCGGTCACGAGGCCCGCGAGCCGCATCAGCCCGCGCCATCTCGCCGCGCGCGGCGGCCACGACTCGTCGAGCGGGTAGGCGTCGTCCCACAGCGCGGGGTCGATCCATCCGCCCTCTGCGGTGCGGACGCCCTCGGGGAGCGCGTCGCGCAGCGACGTCACCAGGCGGCTCCAGCGCTCGCCGGTGGACTCGCGCACCCATGCGGCCCCCGCCGGGCTGACGAGCCACTGCCGGTCCGCGACCGACAGCAGGCCGCCAGCCTCGCCGAGCGCGACCAGCTCGTCGGCGTCATCCGGATCACGCACGATCTCGTCCTGCGCCATCCGGCGGCGGTCGGCGGCGCCGACGGCCCCCGTCCCGACGCGGGAGAGCGGGGCGCGCAGGGTGAGGAGCACGAGGTCGGCGAGCGCCGAGGTCGTGGTGAACGCGCGCTCCGCCGCATGCGCCGTGGCGAGCTCGTCCGCCGGGGCCGGCGCGCCGGCCGGCGTGCGCGTCGGAGCGACGTCGCCGAGCGCCGCGCGCACCTCGGCGTACGGCGCGCCCTGCGCGTCCGTCAGGCCCAGGCGCTCGGGACCCGCCCCGGCCGCGAGGTCGGCGAGCACGTCGCGCGGCAGCGCCGACACGGCGCGGGCGACGGCGTCGGGGGCGAGCAGCGCCTCCGCGGCGTCGAAGAAGTCATGCCATCCGACGGAGGCCGGGATCCGGCGCCGGCGGAGCAGCGCCGAGATCTCCTCGTCGGAGGCCTCGGCCAGCCGTTCGGCCAGGGCGCGGGAATCAGCGGTGTTCACGGCGCTCAGACGTCACGGGGAGGCGGTGGTCAGGCCCGACCGTTCGCCTTGCCCCTCCGCACGAAGCTCATGATGAGGAGCACGAGGATCAGGGCGAACGCGATCGGCAGTCCGAACAGCGGGATGGCGGCGACCACCGGCCAGATCCCCGTGGCGTAGTCCGCGTGCTGCATCCCGGCGGCCGTCGAGATCATGATCGCGAAGAAGCACAGGACCGACAGCACCGCGATGCCGAGCGCCATGAACGCGAGGACGCGGTCGATACGGCGCACGTGGAGATCGTCGGGGCGGTTCGTGCTCATCCTCCTCAGACTAGCCGCACGCGCGGGCGCGATAGGCTGGAGGGGCGGGATCGGACGGTCTCGCGTTTCGTCTTTCCCCAGCGCATCGAGGTTGTGTCATGCCCACCGGCAAGGTCAGGTTCTACGACGAGGAGAAGGGCTTCGGCTTCATCAGCTCGGAGGACGGCCAGGACGTGTTCCTGCACGCCAGCGCGCTGCCCGCCGGCACGACCCTGAAGCCGGGTGCGCGCCTGGAGTTCGGCATCGCCGACGGCCGCAAGGGCCCGCAGGCGCTGTCGGTGCGCGTGCTCGAGGCGCCGCCCAGCCTGGCGAAGGCCAAGCGCAAGCCGGCCGACGACATGGCGGTCATCGTCGAGGACCTCGTGAAGCTGCTCGACGGCGTGGGCGAGGACCTCCGCCGCGGGCACTACCCGTCGTCCGGTCACGCCCGCAAGGTCGCCGCCGTGCTGCGCAAGGTCGCGGACGAGCTCGATGTCTGACGCCCCCGCGGACGGCGCGGAGGGCGCCGAGCTGCCCGAGCCGGTGGAGGCCGGGACGGAGCTCGAGGTGCCCGCGTCGGCCGTCGCCGAGGCCGAGGTGGCGGACGCGGAGCCCGTGGCCGAGCCCGAGGAGCTGCCCGAGCCGGACCGTCGCCTGCTCGAGGCGCACGACCTTGCCCTGGCCGCCCTGCACGAGATCACGCCGCCGTCGACCGTGGGCGCGCCCGCGGGTCACACGGTCGAGCGCGACGGGGTCGTCTCCCTGCGATTCGAGAACACGCTGCTCGGCTATCCGGGCTGGTTCTGGACTGTGTCCCTCGCGGTCGTCGAGGGATCCGAGCCCACCGTGCTGGAGGCCGAGCTGCTGCCCGGCGACGACGCGCTGCTCGCCCCCGAGTGGGTGCCGTGGGCCGTGCGCCTCAAGGAGTACCAGGCCGCCCAGGCCGCCGCAGCGGCCGAGGCGGCGGCGGCCGCCGAGGGCGAGGACGGCGAGGACGGCGACGACTTCGAGGACGAGGGCGAGGAGGACCTCGACGAGGACGGCTCGCCGATCCTGCACGCCGGCGACGTCGACGGCGTCGACATCGACACGCTCGACCCGGACGAGGAAGCGCCGGACGACGACGAGGACGAGTCGGACGAGGACGACGACGAGGACTTCGACGAGCAGGACGACGAGGACGACGACTCGGAGGAGTGACCCTCCGGCCCGCCCTCCGGTCGTTGAGCGGAGGCGCGCCAGCGCCGGCCCGCCCTCCGGTCGTTGAGCGGAGGCGCGCCACTCGTCCACAGGATGCACCCGCGACGACTTGTCCACAGATTCGGTTTAGATACCTGATCGGCCCTTTCCGGGCGTCGGAATGTCGGTGGCCCCTGGAAGAATCGGGGCATGACGACGCGGCCGCATTCGACCGGGTGGACTCCCACCCTGGGTGAGCTTGCGCGCACGTCGGAGCTGGTCGAGGGGTTCTTGGAGGACCAGGCGGTGATCGCGAGGGCGCAGGCGCGCCAGGCCAAGCGGCTCGCCGAGGCCCGTGCGATCGCCGAGGCGCAGATGCGCCGTGCCGGCATCGGGTCGGAGTTCGAGCACCCGGTCCGATCGATGGCTGCCGAGTTCGGAGTGGCCGCCAGGATCTCGGACCGCACGATCCGGGCCCGGATGGAGTGGTCGGTGGACCTCGTCGACGGGTTCCCGGCGACGTTCGCCCTGTTCGAGGAGGGCCGGATCAGCGAGGGCCATGTCCGCGCGATCGTCGACGCCGGGTCACGGCTGGAGGATGACGACGCCCGGGGGGAGTTCGAGCGGATCATCCTGCCCCGCGCGGTGAAGACGACCCCCGGTCAGCTGGGCTCGGTCGCGCGGAAGCTCGCGGACGACATCGAGCCGCTGCCGTTGGAGGAGCGGCACGAGGAGGCGATGGCCGAGCGCGGCACCTCGGTGGCTCCCATGCCGGATGGAATGGCGGCGTTCACGCTCATCGGCCCGGCGGGGACGGTGTACGCGATGCACGACCGGGCGACTCAGATGGCGCGCACGATCTACCGCACCAAGGCCGAGGGCGACGTCCGGACGTTGGATCAGATCCGGGCGGACGTGTTCGCCGAGATCGCCCTCGCCGGCCTCCCCACCGCGGAGCTGATCGACCAGCACGGTGGGGATGCCCTGACCAAGATCAAGGCCACCGTGCAGGTCACTGTCCCGTGGCGGTCACTCACCGGCGTCGGTGACGAGTCGGCGTTCCTCGCGGGCTACGGACCCATCCCCGCGGAAGCCGCCCGCCGCCTGGCCGGGGAGGCCGCGACGTGGATCCGCCTGTTCCAGAACCCGGACACCGGGTGTCTCAAGACCGTCGACACCTACACGCCGACCAAGGCACAGCGCCGGTTCCTCATCGCACGGGACGAGCACTGCCGCTTCCCCGGCTGCCGGCAACCCGCGATCCGCTGCGAGGACGACCACACCATCCCGTACTCCCACGGTGGCCCGACGGACGTCCGCAACCTCGCCAACCTGTGCCGCGCCCACCACGTGTTGAAACACAACTCCGCGTGGAGATTCCGTCACGGGCCAGGCGGCGTGCTCGAGGTCATCAGCCCCACCGGCCGGGTCTTGAAACACAAACCCACACCGGTGGTCCGGTTCGAGGCGTCCTCGGAGATCGCGCGCGCCGACTTCGGCGCCGGCCCGCCGCCGTTCTAGGACGCCGGAGCGTCAGCGGGCGGTGTTCTCGATGACGAAGTCGATGCTGCGGATGAGCTGACGGACGTCCTCGGGGTCGATCGAGACGAACGTCGCCACACGCAGCTGGTTGCGCCCGAGCTTGCGGTAGGGCTCGGTGTCGACGATGCCGTTGGCGCGCAGCGTCTTGGCGATCGCGGCGGCGTCGATCGACTCGTCGAAGTCGATGGTGGCGACCACGGGGGAGCGGTGCTCGGGGTCCGCGACGAACGGCGTCGCGACCTCCGACGCCTCGGCCCACGCGTAGAGCGCGCCCGACGACTCGGCGGTGCGGGCCGCGGCCCACTCGAGACCGCCGTTGTCGAGGATCCAGCCGAGCTGGCTGTCCAGCAGGTGAAGCGTCGCGAGGGCCGGGGTGTTGAGCGTCTGCTGCAGGCGCGAGTTCGCGACGGCCTGCGACAGGCTCAGGAACTCGGGGATGTACCGGTCCGAGGCCGCGATGCGCTCGATGCGCTCGATCGCCGCCGGCGACATGGCGGCGAACCACAGGCCGCCGTCCGACCCGAGGTTCTTCTGCGGCGCGAAGTAGTAGACGTCGGTCTCGGTCATTTCGAAGTCGATGCCGCCGGCGGCGCTCGTCGCGTCGATCACGGTGAGCGCGCCCTCGTCGCCCTGCACGCGGGCGATCGGCGCGGCGACGCCGGTCGAGGTCTCGTTGTGCGGCCACGCGTAGACGTCGACGTCGGCCACGGCCTCGGCCGCGACGCGCGAGCCGGCGGGGGCCTCGCGCACATCGGGCGCCTCGAGCCACGGGGCCTTGGCCGCCTTGGCGAACTTGGACCCGAACTCGCCGAACGTGAGGTTCTGGCTGCGGCGCTCGATCAGGCCGAAGGCGGCCGCGTCCCAGAACGCGGTCGAGCCGCCGTTGCCCAGCACGATCTCGTAGCCCTCCGGCAGGCGGAACAGCGTCGAGAGCCGCTCGCGGACGCTCCCGACGAGGTTCTTGACCGGCGCCTGCCGGTGCGACGTCCCCAGCAGCGACGAGCCGATCGCCGCGAGGGCCTGCACCTGCTCGGGGCGCACCTTCGAGGGGCCGCATCCGAAGCGTCCGTCGGCGGGAAGGAGGTCGGCGGGGATCGTGAGCGTCATGGCCCGACTTTATCGCTCCGCGCGGGCCGCCGGTGCCAGGTGACGGCTGGTTAGGATGGCCTGAGTATCGCGACACCGCTGCCAGCTGACGGGGCTCCCATGACCGACCTGATCGACACCACCGAGATGTATCTCCGCACGATCCTCGAGCTCGAGGAGGAGAACATCGTGCCGCTGCGGGCGCGCATCTCGGAGCGACTGGGTCACTCGGGCCCCACGGTCTCGCAGACCGTCGGCCGGATGGAGCGCGACGGCCTGGTCGTCGTGGGCGAGGACCGCCGCCTCGAGCTGACCGACGCCGGGCGGCAGAAGGCCGTGGACGTGATGCGCAAGCACCGCCTCGCGGAGCGCCTGCTGTCCGACGTGATCGGACTGGACTGGGCGTACGTCCACGAGGAGGCCTGCCGCTGGGAGCACGTCATGAGCGAGCAGGTGGAGCGCCGCCTGGTCGAGCTGCTCGGCCACCCCACGGAGTCGCCGTACGGCAACCCCATCCCCGGCCTGGATCAGCTCGGCGGCCCCGCCGCGCACACGTTCGAGGAAGGCGTGGTCGGCCTCGTCAAGCGCCTCGACGCGGAGGGCGGCCCCATCCGCGGCACGGTGCGCCGCCTGGCGGAGCCGGCGCAGGTCGATCCCGACCTGCTGCAGCAGCTGCGCGAGGCCGGCGTGGTCCCCGGGGCCGAGGGCCAGTACCGGTACAGCGAGGGCTACGTGCTCGTCCACATGGGCGACCGCGAGGAGGGCCTCGAGCTCCCGGTCGAGGTGGCCTCGCACATCTTCCTCGTGGACGACCGCGTCTCCGCATGATTCCGGGGGCGCCAAGCCGCTTCGCCCCACTCTCCGGGGATCCACAGGGTCGGATGCCGATCCGAGCGTGACAATTCCGTTACTTTCCCGTATGGTCGGGGGATACCCAAGGCACCCTCCTTGGGTTGCTCCGTGGGAAATCGCCTCAACGGCTCGTCGTTTCCACGGATCGCACACTGCGTGCCCCGACAAACCAGTGCTGACGAGCCGGCGGACCCGAACCGCAAGGTGATGGAGGAACAGATTTGTCCGAGACCCGTTCGTCTGCCGTCGTGCCCGTGGCCGACTCCGACGCCCCCACCTCTCTCGTCCCGTCCCGTCCCGCAAGCGCCCGCTCCGTGCGATCGACCATCCGTCGCGCCGAGCGTGAGGCGCGTCGCGCCGGCAAGCCCCGCGTCCGTCCCCTGCAGGCCATCGGCACCGTCGCCGCGGTCGGCGCCCTGATCGCCGGCGTGGCCTTCCCGGCCTACGCGGCGATCCAGTCCGACACCGAGGCCGTCACCATCCACGACGTCGCCGCCGGCGAGGCCCAGTCGCTCGTCGTCGCCTCCGAGGTCGAGTCGCCCGAGCTGACCGGCTCGAGCTACGCCGCCACGACCCCCGAGGAGATCGCCAAGGCCGAGGCCGAGCGCGCCGCGGCCGAGCGGGCCAAGGAGCAGGCGGAGGCCGCCAAGGCCGCCGCTGCCGCCGCCGCGAAGGCCCAGTCCTCGAGCGCCTCGGTCGCCTCGGCCCCGTCGGTCGCCAGCGCGGCCGCCCCGGTCTTCAACGGCAGCTTCGGCTCGCCCCTGCCCGGCGGCTCGTACTACATCAGCCGCTCGGTGGGCGGCGCCCATCAGGGCACCGACATGGTGAGCCCCGCCGGCACCCCGATCTACGCGGTCGCCTCCGGCAGCGTCGTGACGGCCGGCTACTCGGGCGCCTACGGCAACCTGGTCACGTTCGTCGGAAACGTCAACGGCTCGTCCGTGGAGGTCCGCAACGCCCACATGAGCTCGATCGCCGTGAGCCCCGGCCAGACGGTCTCGGCCGGCCAGATCATCGGCTACGTCGGCACCACCGGCCGCTCGACCGCCAACCACCTCCACATCGAGGTGCGCATCAACGGCGGCCTGGTCGACCCGGTCAACGTCCTCCCCATCTGACCGGACCCCCGCGTCCTCGAGAGCCCCGGCATCCGCCGGGGCTCTCGTCGTCTGCGCGACACGCAGGAATTCACCGTGCGTTCGGCGCACGGCTCACCCGCGTGGGCTACCCTGATCCCGTCGCCGAGAGGGACGAAGGGAGAAGCCGATGGAGCGAATACCTCGCATCCGCACCATGGATGCGCTCGGGCGTTACGTCCTTCGGCATCGTGTGCACACGGGCCGCGGTCACACCGCGGTGGAGAAGGCGCTGTCTGCGTGACAGCGCCTTTTTTCGTCTCTGCACATCCCTGAGCCCCGCGACGCGGCAGATGTTCGAGAGCCCGGAAGCCGTCCGGGACCCATCGAGAGGATGCAGATGCGCACGCTGGTGCTGAACGCGGGCTACGAGCCCCTCGCCGTGGTGTCGTTCAAGCGGGCCCTGGTGCTCGTGATGAACGAGAAGGCGACCGTCATCGAACACGACCCGGAGGAGCCCGTCTGGGGCACCCGCGCCTCGTACGACCGCCCCGCGGTGATCGTGCTCACCCGCTACGTGCGGGTGCCGGTCTCGCGGCGCATCCCGGTCACGCGCCGGGGCGTGCTGCGCCGCGACGCGTACCGGTGCGCGTACTGCGCGAAGCCGGCGTCGACCATCGACCACATCCTGCCCCGCTCGCGCGGCGGCGCCGACTCATGGGAGAACCTGGCGGCCTGCTGCCTGCGCTGCAACAACATCAAGAGCGATCGCACGCCGCAGGAGATGGGGTGGGAGCTGCGCATCACGCCGAGGCCGCCGCACGGCACGGCGTGGAGCGTGCGCGGCGCCGAGCGCGCGGACCCGCGTTGGGAGCCCTACCTCGCCCTCGCGGCCTGAGATCTCGGGATCGAGCCGCCTGATGACGCGGCCGTTCTCCTGTCGTTTCCCGGTGGCCGGTAGACTCTGCGGCCGCGCACGGCGCGCGATCCTCGGGACCTGAGAGGGAGGGGCCGATCGTGGCGAAGAAGACCAAGACCGAGAAGGCGGCGGAGTCGGCGGTCGCGGCCGCCGCCGACGCCGCGAAGGGCGCGAAGAAGCTCAGCAGGACGCTGCCGAGGAAGGACGCGAACAAGCTGCGCTCGCTCGCCGAGGAGGCCGCCGCCGCGGCCGACGTCTCGAAGAAGAAGCTCGCGCGCAAGCCGCGCAAGGTCGAGAAGGCGGCGACGGCCGCCCTGGCCGCGCTCGTGAAGGCGACCGGCAAGGTCGAGGCGAGGCTCGCCGCGCGCAGGGCCGCCGAGAAGGCTGCGGAGAAGAAGGCGGCGGCGAAGCTCGTCGAGAAGGCCCGCAGGCGCGCGGAGGCGCGCGAGGCGCGACCGGTGCATGAGGAGCCGCCCGCGGTCGAGGTCTCGTCGGCCGCGGCCGCCGAGGCCGCCGAGGCCGCCGAGGCCACCGCGGCCCCCGAGGTGCCCGAGGCGCCGGTGGAGGAGGCGCCGCCGGCCGACGTCGAGGACCTCGCCACGATCGGCGCCCCCGCCCCGGCGGTGGCGAACGAGCCCGCGCCGCGGAGGCGGGCGCCGAAGGCGGCCGTGGCGCCGTTCGACGCGTCCGACCTCTCGTCGCTCACGGTCGCCGAGCTGCGCGCGAAGGCGCGCGCGGAGCAGCGCACCGGGTACTCGCGCCTGACGAAGGCGCAGCTCGTCGAGCTGCTCTCCTGACGCGCGCGTGCTCACCGCAGAGGCCACCGGTCCGCTGAACCGGAGCGGCGCGACGCCGCCTGCCCGGACGCTCATCGACATCCTGCGCGAGACCGCGCAGCGCCATCCCGAGGCCTCGGCGCTCGAGGACGAAGCAGGAGCGCTCAGCTACCGCGAGCTGCTGGCCCTGGTGTGGCGCACGGCGCCGCGCCTGCGCGAGCAGGGCGTGCGGCGCGGCGACCGCGTCGGCGTGCGGATGCCGTCGGGCGACCGCGAGCTGTACATCGCGATCCTCGGCGTCATGGCGGCGGGCGCCGCCTACGTGCCCGTCGACGCCGACGACCCGCAGGAGCGGGCGGATCTGGTGTTCGGCGAGGCCGCCGTGCGCGGCGTGGTCGGGCCGGGCGGAGAGTATCGGGCCGCCGACGCCGCGGCGGATGCGGCCGCCGGAGCCGGCGCGCTGTTCGCGGGCGAGGACCCGCATCCGGCCACCCACGCCACCGCGGTGGTCGCGCCGCCCACGACCGAGGACGACGCCTGGATCATCTTCACGTCGGGATCGACGGGCGTGCCGAAGGGCGTCGCGGTCTCGCACCGGTCCGCCGCGGCGTTCGTCGACGCCGAGGCCCGCCTGTTCCTGCAGAGCGCCCCGCTCGGACCGGGTGACCGCGTGCTCGCGGGCCTGTCCGTGGCGTTCGACGCGTCGTGCGAGGAGATGTGGCTCGCCTGGCGCCACGGAGCCTGCCTCGTGCCGGCCCCGCGCGCGCTGGTCCGCTCCGGGGAGGACCTCGGGCCCTGGCTGGTCGGGCACGGGATCACGGTGGTCTCGACGGTCCCGACCCTCGCCGCGCTGTGGCCTCAGGACGCGATCGAGAACCTGCGGCTGCTGATCTTCGGCGGCGAGGCGCTGCCGCCCGAGCTGGCGGCGCGCCTCGCGAGCGACGAGCGCGAGGTCTGGAACACGTACGGTCCCACGGAGGCCACGGTCGTGGCCTGCGCGGCCCTGATGGATGCGGACGCGCTCGCGGTGGGGGAGCCGGTGCGCATCGGCCTGCCGCTCGACGGCTGGGCGCTCGCGGTGGTGGACGCCGAGGGCAGCCCGGTCGCGGAGGGCGAGGTCGGCGAGCTCATCATCGGCGGCGTGGGCCTGGCGCGCTATCTGGATCCGGCGAAGGACGCCGAGAAGTACGCCCCGATGCCCGCCCTGGGGTGGGAGCGCGCGTATCGTTCGGGCGACCTCGTCCGCGCGGACGCCGCCGGCCTGGTGTTCCAGGGGCGGGCCGACGACCAGGTGAAGATCGGCGGGCGCCGGATCGAGCTCGGCGAGGTGGAGTCCGCGCTGCAGGCCCTCACGGCGGTGTCGGCGGCCACCGTGGTCGTGCAGCGCACGGAGGGCGGCGTACCGCTGCTGGTCGGCTACGTCGTCCCGGTGGACGGGTTCGACCGGCAGATCGCGCGCGCGGAGCTCGCCGAGACGCTGCCGGCGCCGCTCATCCCGGTCCTGGCCGTGATGGACGAGCTGCCGGTGCGCACGTCCGGGAAGGTCGACAAGGCCGCCCTGCCCTGGCCGCTCGAGGTCGGCGATTCGTCCGACTCGAGCCTCTCGGGCACGGCGGCGTGGCTCGCGGAGCAGTGGCTCGGCGTGCTCGGGATCCGGCCCGCCGACGAGTCCGCCGACTTCTTCCAGCTCGGAGGCGGGTCGCTCGCGGCCGCGCAGCTCGTCTCGCGCATCCGGGCGCGCGCGCCCGAGTTCACGATGGCCGACGTCTACGATCTGCCGCGACTGGGGCAGATGGCCGCCGCGGTCGAGGCCGAGTCGACGGACGAGCCGCACGACGTCGCGCGCATCGCACACCCGACCCCGCGGCGCATGCAGTTGGTGCAGACCCTCCTGGGCGCGCCGCTGCTCGCCCTGAGCGGCGCGCGGTGGATCGTGTGGCTGCTCGCGGCGAGCTGGATCCTGCAGCTGCTGCCGGGGTTCGAGGTGCTCCCGGACGCGCCGTGGTGGGCGATCCTGCTGGGCATCCTCGTGTTCGCGACGCCGTTCGGGCGGATGGCGATCGCGGCGGCGGCCGCCCGCCTGCTGCTCGGGGGCGTCCGGCCCGGCGACTACCCGCGCGGCGGCGGCGTGCACCTGCGCCTCTGGCTGGCCGAGCAGATCGCGCACCAGATCGACCCCGTCGGCCTCGCGGGCGCCCCGTGGGTGACCTACTACGCCCGCGCGCTCGGCGCCCGCATCGGCGAGGGCGTGGACATGCACACGCTGCCGCCCGTCACGGGCATGCTTCAGGTCGGCGCGGGGGCGGCGATCGAGCCGGAGGTCGACCTCAGCGGGTACTGGATCGACGGCGACACCGTGCGCATCGGCGGGGTGCGGATCGGGGCCGGCGCCACGATCGGATCGCGCAGCACGCTCGCGCCGGGCGCGCGGATCGGCCGCGGCGCCGAGGTGGCCCCCGGCTCTGCGGTGTTCGGGCGCGTCAGGGCGGGACAGCGCTGGGCGGGCTCGCCCGCGGTCCGGGTGGGCGGCGTCTCCGAGCCGTTCGCCGCGAGCCGGCCCGCGGCGCCGCGCCGCTGGCTGTGGGCGTACGCGGCGTCGTCGCTCGTGCTGGGGCTCCTGCCGTTCGCGGCGTTCGCCGTCGGCGGTCTCGTGCTCTCGGCCGGATTCCGCGGCGCCCCGTCGCTCGCCGATGCCATCCCGGGCATCCTGCTGTGGCTCGTGCCGGCGGTGCTCGCGGCGGGGGTCGCCTTCGCGGGCGGGGTGCTCGCGCTCGTGCGGCTCCTGTCGATCGGCCTGACCGAGGGCGTGCACCCGGTCCGCAGCCGGGTCGCGTGGCAGGCGTGGACGGTCGAGCGCCTTCTCGACTCGGCCCGCACGCTCCTGTTCCCGATCTACTCCAGCCTGTTCACGCCCGTGTGGCTGCGGCTGCTCGGCGCCCGCGTGGGGCGCGAGGTGGAGGCCTCCACGGTCCTGCTCATCCCGTCGATGACGACGATCGACGACGGAGCGTTCCTCGCCGACGACACCATGGTCGCGACGTACGAGCTGCGGGGCGGCTGGATGCGCCTCGCGGCCGCGCGGATCGGAAAGCGCGCGTTCCTCGGGAACTCGGGCCTGGCGGGCGCGGGGCACCGCGTGCCCAAGGACGCCCTGGTGGCCGTGCTCTCGGTCGCGCCCGAGAAGGCGAAGGCGGGCTCGTCGTGGCTCGGATCGCCCGCTGTGCGCCTGCGCCGGGTCGTGAACGAGGCCGACCTCGAGCGCACCTACCGCCCGCGCACCTCGCTGCGGGTGGCGCGCGCCCTGTGGGAGCTGTGCCGCTTCGTGCCCGTGGTCGTCACGTGCGCGCTCGGCGTCGCGGTCATGCTGACCCTGGCCTGGCTCATCTCCGTCGTGGGAGTGCTCGGCGCGTTCCTCCTGTCCGGCGTCGTCCTGCTGGCGGCGGGCGCGCTCGCCGCGGCCGTCACGACGATCGCGAAGTGGACGTTCGTGGGCGCCATCCGGGCGGGCGAGCATCCGCTGTGGTCGAGCTTCGTGTGGCGGACCGAGGTCGCCGACACGTTCACCGAGATGCTCGCGGCGCCGTGGTTCGCGAACGCGGCGGCGGGCACGCCGGCGCTCGCGGTCTGGCTCCGCTCGCTCGGCGCGCGGATCGGACGCGGCGTGTGGACCGACAGCTACTGGCTGCCGGAGCCCGACCTCGTCTCACTCGGCGACGGCGCCACGGTGAACCGCGGGTGCGTCGTGCAGACGCATCTGTTCCATGATCGGGTGATGAGCATCGACACGGTCACGCTGGAGCCCGGCGCCACGCTGGGGCCGCACAGCGTGATCCTGCCCGCCGCGACGATCGTCGCGGCCGCGACCGTCGGCCCCGCGTCGCTCGTGATGCGCGGCGAGTCCGTGCCGGCCGGCAGCCGCTGGAGCGGCAACCCGATCGGCCCGTGGCGCGCGGTCAAGGTGCGCGCGTGCCAGGCGGTGGAGCGACCCTCCGGGGCGACGCCGTGAAGCCCGACGCCTACACGCCGCGCAGCGGCGACCCGAACGTCCGCATCGACCACTACGACCTCGTGCTCGACTACCGCGTGGGCGCCAACCGGCTGTCCGGCACGGCCACGCTCAGCGGCCGTGTGCGCGACCGCGCCCGGTCGATCTCGCTCGACCTGATCGGGCTGCGCGCGTCGCGCGTGAAGGCCACGCGGGGGATGGACGTCACGCACCGCCAGTCCGACGGGCGGCTGAAGGTGAGCTTCGCCCGGGCGCTGGAGGCGGGCGAGACGTTCACGATCGCGATCTCGTACGCCGGCTCGCCGCGCCCGCGCTCGACCCGCTGGGGCGCGCTCGGGTGGGAGGAGCTGGCCGACGGCGTGCTCGTCGCCTCGCAGCCGACCGGCGCCCCGACCTGGTTCCCGTGCAACGACCTGCCGCGCGACAAGGCCACGTACCGGATCGAGATCACGACCGACCCGGAGTACACGGTCGTCGCGGGCGAGCCGACGACGCCCGAGACGCGGCGCGGCCGCCGCACCTGGCGCTTCGAGCTCGCCGTGCCGACCCCGACCTACCTGGTGGCGCTGCACATCGGCCGGTACGCGCGCCGCGACGTCGCGCTCGGGGCGGTGCGGGGCGCGATCCTGTATCCGCGCGCGATCGAGGCCCGCGTGGACGCCGACTTCGCGGACCTGCCGCGCATGATGGCCGCGTTCGAGGACGCGTTCGGCCCGTACCCGCTGCCCGGCTACACGGTCGTGGTCACCGAGGACGATCTCGAGATCCCCCTCGAGGCGCAGGGCATGGCCGTGTTCGGAGCGAACCACATCGACGGCCGGGGCGGGCTCGAGCGGCTGATCGCCCACGAGCTCGCGCACCAGTGGTTCGGCAACAGCGTGGGAGTGCACCGCTGGCGCGACATCTGGCTCAACGAGGGCTTCGCCTGCTACGCGGAGTGGATCTGGTCGGAGCGGTCCGGCGGTCCGGATGCGCACGGCCTCGCCCTGGCCCACCACGCGCAGCTCGCGCACGAGCCGCAGGACCTGGTGCTGTCGGACCCCGGCGCGGACCGGATGTTCGACGACCGCGTGTACAAGCGCGGGGCGCTGACGCTGCACGCGCTGCGGCTCACGCTCGGCGACGACGCGTTCTTCGGCATCCTGCGCGCGTGGACGGCCGCACACCGGGACGGCACCGCCAAGACCGCCGACTTCCTGCGCCTGTGCGAGGAGACGGCCGGCCCCGCGGTCGTGGAGATGCTCCGGGCCTGGCTGGACGACGAGGAGCTGCCGCGGCTGCCCAAGGGCGGCTCGCACGCGACGCCCGCGCCGATCAGCCCGTCGCTCCCCGCCGGGGGAGCGCCAGCGCCACGCTGACGACGCACCCCTCCGGCGCGGGCCCGTCCGCGACCTCGATCGCGTCCGGGCGCCCCGGGACGCGCGCGAGCGCCGATCCGGGCAGACGGTCTACCGCGACGCTCGAGACCGCCAGTTCGCCCGGAGGGACCCGCAGCCCGCGTCCGTCAGTCTTGAGCACGGCCTCGATCCGGGTCCAGCCGCGCAGGTCCGGGGGCGGCAGCGGGGCGAACAGGGGAGCGAGGTCGTCGAGCACGGAGCCGGCGGCGCCTCGCTCGACGTCCACGCCCAGCGAGGCCGCATCCCGCGCGTGCGCGGCGGCGGCCACGATCGTCGCGCCCGCGTATGCAAGGGCGACAGCCACGGGGGCGGCGAGGGCCCGCGGCGCGCCGTGGTCGTGCCCGCCGCAGCGCGCGCAGCGCCGCGCGACGCGCTCGTCCGCCCCGGGGGCGACCCGGCGGATCAGATCCGCGAGCAGCCGGTCGCCGGCGCGGGAGCGGGTCTCCGTCTCGCCGACGTCGTCCCAGGCGATCAGCACGGGCCCGAGCTGCCGGATGTCGGACATGCGCGCTCCCGGGGCGGGCGGTGCCAACGGCACTCGCGGCGATCGCTGGTGCCCCTGGAGGGACTCGAACCCCCAACCGTTTCCTTAGGACGGAACTGCTCTTCCATTGAGCTACAGAGGCTGGCCCGTCCAGTCTACGGGGTGCGCTCGGCCGGGCCCGGAGACGCGACGCGGCGCCGCCCGGACGGATCCGGACGGCGCCGCGTCTGCGCGTCTGTCGGCGCGCTACTGCTGCAGTGCGAGGGCGAAGCGGACGCCCTCCTGGGTGACCTGCGCGTCGAGCACCTTGTCGTCGAGCTCGTTGGCGGCGACCTGCTCGAGGAACACGCGGGCGTCGCCGTTCTCGATGACGGTGTCACCCTGCTCCGGCGACGGCGCGAGCGTCAGGGCGTAGCCCTCGGCCGACGCGCTCGTGCCCTGGATGCGAAGACCGGCGGTCGCGGCGTCCGGCGTCTGCTGCACGATGGTGCGAACCGCGTCCGCGGCGTTCTCGGTGAGCGTGAGCATCTGGCTCTCCTTCCCTCGGGACCGGCCACGATTCCGAGAATGGGAGCCGATTGCAAGGCTGACGCCCGACGTCCAGGCGATACACACCTGTATGCGACGTCGGGCGTCAGCGGGACAAAAGGAAATGAGGCGTGCGGTCAGTTCGCCGCTTCGTATGCCTCGATGATGTTGGCGGGAACGCGGCCGCGCTCCGAGATCGAGTATCCGTTTTTCTTGGCCCACTCACGAATAGGGGCGTAATCAGTCTGACCGCCTCGACGACGTCCGCGCGCGGGAGCCGGGCTCGACGACGAACCGGAAGACATGCGGCGCGCGGCCGAAATGTATTTCGCGAAATCGTCGCGCAGAGCCTGGGCGTTGTCTGCGGTGAGGTCGATCTCGTAGCTCTTGCCGTCGAGCGAGAACAGGACGGTCTCGCCTTCTCCGGGCTCGAGGACGGTGCCGTCGATGTCATCGACGAGCTGGTGAACGATTTTTCGGGCCATGCCCGAGATGATAATGCTCGCGATGGGCATTTCACACCGGAGAGAAGTACCCATCAGGGGGGGATGTGGATATTCCGCCGCGAAAGGCGGAATCTGCTAAGGAAGCAGGCCCCATTTCCGTGCTCGCGCGACCGCGGCATGGCGCGTCGAGGCATCGAGTTTCGCCATCGCCGCGCCCAGATATGCCTTGACGGTTCCCTCGCGCAGGCCGAGAAGCGCGCCGATCTGCGCATTCGTCTCGCCCAGCGCGGCGCGCGCGAGCACGTCCACCTCGCGCGGCGACAGGCGCACCTCGGGAACGGACTCGAGTCGCGTCGTGTGGGCGTCCCCGGAGAGCGCGGCGAGCCGGCGCTCCACGTCGGCGAGCCGGGCCCGGATGGCGGGGTCGTCGATCGCGGAGGCGATCGCCCGCAGCTCGGCGTAGCTCTCGCGCAGCTCCTCCCGCTGCTGCGGCGCCAGCGCGCCGGGGTGATCCGCCGCGGTCCCGTCGGTCGCGGGTCGTCGGGTCTCGTCGCGCCGGCTCAGCTCCGCGGCGACCTCCTCGGCGACGCGCACGGCCGGCGCGGCCGCCACTCCTCCGATGTTCCAGTCGCCCCACGCGCCTCCGTAGAGCACGCCGCGCGCGCGACCGTCGACCACGATCGGCGCCGCCATCAGGGTGCGGATCCCCTCGCCCAGGATGTAGCCGTCGTAATCGTGCGTGATCTGGCGCGCCGTGCGGTAGTCGCCGGTCATGCGCGGGCGCAGCTCGATCATGGCGCGTCCGCCGAGGCCGCGCTCCAGCTGGACGGCGAGCCCCTCGAGGGAATCGGTGTGGGTGCCGTGGAAGGCGGTCATGCGCGCGACGCCGCCCTCGACCAGGCCCCCGAAGGCGACGGGGAAGCGGGTGCGGCGGGACAGCTCGACCACGGCGTCCGCGACCAGTCGGCGGTCCTCGGCGAGCTGCTGCGGCAAGGTCAACCGGCTACCTACTTTCGGGGGTGACGGGCCCTTCCCCGTCTTTCGTAGCGTCGAACCTATCACCGGCTCCGCGTGCGCGCAGGGCCGTTCGCGGCGCGACGCAGCGCCGCGGTTCTCGACATGTGGCAAGGAGGCCTCGTGACAGAAACGCCCACCGGTGCGCCCGCGAAGGGACGCATCGATTACATCGCGGTGGAGGATTCGCCCCGATTCCGGGAGCTGAAGCGCGCACACCGCGGCTTCGTGTTCCCGCTCGCAGCGTTCTTCCTGATCTGGTACTTCGTGTACGTCCTGCTGGCCGGCTGGGCGCCCGGATTCATGGCGCAGAAGCTGTTCGGCGACGTCAACGTGGGTCTGCTGATCGGACTCGGGCAGTTCGTCACCACGTTCGCGATCACGATGGCGTACGTGTCGTTCGCGAACAAGCGGCTCGACCCGCAGTCGTCGGCCATCCGTGAGGACCTCGAGAAGCAGGAGGCGGGCGCATGAACGCGGTCTTTGCGGCGGCCGCACCGGCCGCGGAGAACAATCCCGTCCTGAACATCTCGATCTTCGGGGCATTCGTCGCGGTGACGCTGTTCATCGTCATCCGCGCGTCGCGCAACAACAAGTCGGCGGCGGACTTCTACGCGGGCGGGCGCTCGTTCTCGGGGCCGCAGAACGGCTTCGCGATCGCCGGTGACTATCTGTCGGCGGCGTCCTTCCTCGGCATCGTCGGCGCGATCGCCGTGAACGGATACGACGGATTCCTGTATTCGATCGGCTTCCTCGTGGCCTGGCTCGTCGCCCTTCTGCTCGTCGCGGAGCTGATGCGCAACACCGGCAAGTTCACGATGGCCGACGTGCTCTCCTTCCGGCTCAAGCAGCGCCCCGTGCGCATGGCGGCCGCCATCAGCACCCTCACGGTGTGCTTCTTCTACCTGCTCGCTCAGATGGCGGGCGCGGGCGGGCTGGTGTCGCTGCTCCTCGGCGTCAGCGACAAGGTCGGCACCGCGGCGGTCGTCACGGTGGTCGGCGTCCTGATGGTGGGCTACGTGCTCATCGGCGGCATGAAGGGCACCACCTGGGTGCAGATCGTGAAGGCCTTCCTGCTGATCGGCGGCGCCGTCATCATGACGCTGTGGGTGCTGGTCATCCACGGGTTCGACTTCAACACGCTGCTCGGCGCGGCCGTGCAGGCCTCGCCCGACGGCGAGGCGACCCTGGCTCCCGGCCTGCAGTACAAGAACCCGATCGACTTCCTGTCGCTCGGTCTGGCGCTCGTGCTGGGCACGGCGGGCCTGCCGCACGTCCTGATGCGCTTCTACACCGTGCCGACGGCCAAGGAGGCGCGCCGCTCGGTCGTATGGGCGATCTGGCTGATCGGCCTGTTCTACCTGCTGACCCTCGTGCTCGGCTACGGCGCCGGCGCGCTCGTCGGCGAGGAGACGATCCTCGCGGCGCCCGGCGGCGTGAACTCGGCGGCGCCTCTGCTCGCGCAGGCGCTCGGCGGTGCGGTGCTCATGGGCATCATCTCGGCCGTCGCGTTCGCCACGATCCTGGCGGTGGTCGCCGGCCTGACCATCACGGCCGCCGCGTCGTTCTCGCACGACATCTACAACGGCGTGATCAAGCGCGGCACCGCCACGGAGGGTCAGGAGCGCAAGGTCGCGAACGTGACGATCCTGGTGATCGGCGCCCTCGCGATCATCGGCGGCATCGCGGTGCTGGGTCAGAACGTGGCCTTCCTCGTGGCGCTCGCGTTCGCGATCGCCGCGTCGGCCAACCTGCCGACCATCCTGTACTCGCTGTTCTGGCGCGGCTTCACCACGCGCGGAGCCGTGTGGAGCATGTACGGCGGTCTGGCGGCCGCGATCATCCTGATCGCGCTCTCGCCCGTGTTCTGGGGCACGCCCACGAGCGTGTTCGGCGAGACCGGCGTCGCGATCTGGCCGCTGAGCAACCCCGGCATCGTCTCGATCCCGGTCGGGTTCCTGCTCGGCTGGCTCGGGTCGATCACGACGCCCAAGGGCGCGGAGGACCCGCGGCTCGCGGCCGAGATGGAGGTGCGATCGCTCACCGGCCACGGCGCCGAGAAGGCGGTGCACCACTAGAAGCGGAGGGGGAGCCGAGCGCCGGCTCGGGGCGGCCTACACGCCCCGGGTCGGCGCTCGGTGGTCTCCGGCCCCGTCGTCAGGTCCACACGCCGCTGGTGCCGCGGCGGTGGCTGCCCACGAGATGCGTGTCGACGATGCCCACGGCCTCCATCAGCGCGAACATCGTGGTCGGCCCCACGAACCGGAAGCCGCGGCGCTTGAGCTCCTTGGACAGCGCGACCGACTCGGGCGACGACGAGGGGATCTCGGCGTAGCTGCGCGGCGCCGGGGTCTGCGCGGGGCGGAAGCTCCACACCAGGTCCGCCAGGCCGCCGTCGGACCGCAGCGCCACGGTCGCGCGGGCGTTGCCGATCGTCGCGAGGATCTTCGCGCGGTTGCGCACGATGCCGGCGTCGGCCATGAGGCGCTCGACGTCGGCCTCGCCGAACGCGGCCACCGCATCCGGATCGAATCCCGCGAACGCCGCCCGGAAGGCGGGCCGCTTGCGGAGGATGGTCGCCCACGACAGCCCGGACTGGAAGCCCTCCAGGCTGAGGCGCTCGAACAGGCCCTGCTCGTCCCGGATCGGCATGCCCCATTCGGTGTCGTAGTACGCCTGCATGAGCGGATCGCGGGCGGCCCACAGCGGCCGGGTCAGCCCGTCCGCCCCCGTGACGAGGTCGTCGGTCTGCGAGGCGGCCGATGCGCATGCGGGCGGCGGAGCGGTGTCGGTCATGGGCGTCGGCTCCTCAGGGCGGGGGCGGGTGGGATGACGGCGGACGCGGCGCCGCTCGCACGGCGCTCGAGGTCGACCAGGAAGCGCTTGGCGCCGGGATCCGATCCGTACTCGCCGAGCGAGCCGTCGGCGCGCACGACGCGGTGCACGGGCACGACGAGCGAGAACGGCGTGGTCCGGCACGCGGTGCCGACCGCCCGATGCGCGCCGGGGCGGCCCGCGCGCGCGGCGACCTCGCCGTAGCTCGCGGTCTCGCCGTAGGGGATGTCGCACACGGCCTGCAGGGCCTCGCGGGCGAAGCCGCGCGTCAGGCCCCAGTCGAGATCGACGTCGAAGGCCATGCGCTCGCCGTCGAAGTACTCCTCGAGCTGCGCGCGGAGCGGATCGGCGGAGCCGGGGGCCCGATCGGGGACGACCCCCTGCTCGCGCGCGAGCATCTCGAGCGCCCAGCGGGTGTCGTCGCTCGTGAACCGCAGCGCGAGAAGGCCCGCGTCGGACAGCACGGCGATCGCGGTGCCGACGGGGGTCGGGATCAGGTCGTAGCGGAGGGTCACGCTCCCATCCTTGCCGGGTCCGGCGACACCGGCGGCCCCTCGTGGCCGCTGTGAGACGGACGGGGCGGAAGTGACGCATGTGGACGAGCGCAACGCCGCCCACCGGGAGGCCCGGCCCAATCCGGCGAAACTCCGCGGCACGCCGCGTCGATCCCTCCGCGCGCGCCTACCCTGGCTCACGTGTGGCGAGCAGAAGGCAGCGCCGCGGTCGACGACACCGTGGCAGACACGGGCGCGATCGTGACGCCCATGGACCTCGGCGTGGCCGAGCCCGGGGCGGTGATCGCGCACGTGGCGGACCCCGAGCGCGAGCGCATGCGGATCGTCGCGGGCGACCTGGGCGGGCCCTCGCCGCTGCTGCACTACCCGCTGGGCGGAGACGCCGAGGCGGGCATCGACATCACGCGCGCGCACCCCGGGAGCCTCCCGCAGTTCATCACGGGCAAGTCGACGCTGCTGTCGAACCTGTTCCGCGACGAGGTCGCGCTGCGCACCGCGCGCATCGCCGCCGAGCGCATCACGACGAAGCACCTCGAGCTGCGCACCGTGCGCGGCATCGACGCCGTGCGCCTGGCGGTCGGCATGGCCGTGTGGAGCATCGGCGGCGAGGAGTTCGCCGCTCCGGTGCTGCTGCGTCCGCTCGCCATCCGGCGCCACCACTCCGACTTCGAGCTGAAGCTGCACGGCCGCTTCCACGTGAACCCCGAGCTGGTCCGCGCCGCGCGCGACCACTTCGGCATCGAGCTCGATGGCGAGGCGCTCGCGGCGCTCGCGTACGGCGAGGGCGTCTTCAAGCCGCAGCCCGTGATCGACCGGCTCCGGGCGGCCGCCGCCCACGTCGACACCTTCACGGTCAAGCCCCGCCTGGTCGTCTCGACCTTCGCCGACGTCGGCGGCGCGATGGCGCGCGACCTGAGGCGCCTGGACCACCCGCTGCTGAACGCGCTCGCGGGGCACTCCGAGGACCTCGCGGCGCTGGAGGCCGACGCGGCCGCCCCGGTCGTGACGAGTCCCGACGAGCGGGCGCCCGCGGCCGACACGCTGCTGCTCGACGCCGACGCGGAGCAGGAGGCCGTGCTCGCGCGCATCGCGGCCGGCCAGTCCCTCGTGGTCCACACGCTGCCCGGCACGGGCGGCACCCAGACCGTGATCAACGCGATCGGCTCGCTCGTGCGCGCCGGCAAGCGTGTCCTCGTCGTCAGCGCGCGCCGTTCGACACTGGACGGCGTGCGTCACCGCCTGTCGGGCATCGGGCTGGACGGGCTGGCGGTCTCGCCCGCGGATCTGCGGCGCGACCTCATCCGCGCGATCGGCCGCAACGAGAAGGCCACGCAGCCCAAGGTCGCCGAGATCGACGACGCGCTCGTGCGGCTGCGCAACGTGCTGCGCGACTACCGCCGCGCGCTGACCCGCACGCACGACCGCCTCGGCGTCTCGGTGCTGGACGCCACGCGCGCGCTCACCAAGCTCGCGAACCTGCCCGAGCCGCCGTCGACCTCCGCGCGGCTCGGGATCCGCGCGCTGGAGTCGCTCGCTGGGGACCGCAGGCAGGCCGCATCGACGCTCGCGCTCGCGGCGCGGCTGGGCGAGTTCAAGATCGGTCCCGACGACTCGCCCTGGTACGGCGTGACCTTCGCCACGACCGAGGAGGCGCGGCGCGCGCACGAGCTCGCGGGCAAGCTGCACCGCAAGAGCGTCCCCGCCCTGCTCGAGCGCGGCTACGAGCTCATCGCGCAGACGCACATGCGCCCGTTCACGACGATCGACGAGCTCGGCGAGTTCCTGCGTCTGCTGCACGGCATCCGCGACTCGCTCGACCGCTTCAGCCCGACCGTGTTCGAGCGCCCGCTCGCCGACATGATCCGCGCGTACGGCCCCCGCCGCGAGTCGCAGAACATGACCGGCGCCGCGCGCCGCCGGCTCAAGCGCCTGGCCAAGGAGTACCTGCGCCCGGGCGTCCACATCGCCGACATGCACGACGCGCTCGTGCGCATCCAGCACCAGCGCGCGCAGTGGCAGAAGCTCGTCGACGTCGGCACGATCCCCGACATCCCCCTGGGACTGGCAGACGTGCAGGTGGAGTGGCAGCGGGTCGAGGCCGAGCTGACCGATCTCGACGGCGCGCTGGGTCGGGGCACGCGGCTGGCCGCGATGCCCGTGCAGCGCCTCGTGCGCACGATCGCGGGCCTGGCCGCCGAGTCCGACGTCTTCGACAACATCGTCGAGCGCGCGGAGCTGCGCACGGAGCTCGCGCGCCTGGGCCTCGAGCCCCTTCTCACGGAGCTGTCGGTGCGCCACGTGGACGAGGCGCGCGTGGGCGACGAGCTCGAGTTCGCCTGGTGGCAGTCGGTGCTCGAGCACCTCCTGCAGAACGACCGCGCGCTGCTGGGTGCCAACACGTCGGTCGTCGACCGCCTCGAGCGCGACTTCCGGCTCGTGGACGAGGCGCACGCGGCGGCCTCCGGCCCTCTCCTCGCGTGGCAGCTGGCCGCGCAGTGGCGGATCGGCATCGTCGACGAGCCCGAGGAGTCGGCGGCCCTGCGCCGCGCCCTGACCCAGGGCGAGATCACGCCGGCCGGCCTCGCGGCGGCCGCCCCGACCCTGGCGCGCACGCTCGCACCCGTGTGGATCGCCTCGCCGTACGACGTGCCGTCGATCCCGGATGAGCCCGCCTTCGACGTCGTGCTCGTCGCGGACGCCGGGGCGATCGGCCTCACGGAGGCGGTTCCGGCCATCCGCCGCGCCCGTCAGGTGGTCGCGTTCGGCGACCCCGTGACGCAGCGCCCGACGCCGTTCGTCGTGGCGGCGACGGGGGAGCCGGCCGAGGACGCGGCGGTCGACCGAGACAGCCTGTTCGAGACGCTCGCCGAGGTGCTTCCGGTCGAGACGCTCACCCGCAGCTACCGGGCGGGCGGTGAGGACCTCGCCGAGCTCGTGAACGACGCGTTCTACGGGGGCGAGATCGTCTCCCTGCCGTGGGCCGGCTCCTACCTCGGGCGCGGCAGCCTGTCGGTGGACTACGTCGAGGGCGGCTCCGGCACGCCGGACCCGGTCACCGGCTCGGTCGAGAGCCCGGATGCCGAGGTCGCGCGCGTGGTGACGCTCGTCGTGGAGCACGCGATCAACCGGCCCACGGAGTCGCTCATGGTCGTCACCGCGAGCCGCCGCCACGCGGAGCGCGTGCGCGCCGCCGTCATGGAGGCGTTCGCCGGCCGCGCGGACGTGGCCGACTTCGTCGCCAGGGAGACCGCCGAGCCGCTCGCGGTGCTGACCCTCGAGGAGGCCACGGCCGAGAGTCGTGACCGCGTGATCTTCTCGCTCGGCTACGGCCTCACGAAGCACGGCCGCGTGCTCAGCGACTTCGGCGACCTCTCGACCCCCGACGGCGAGCGCCTGCTCACGGTCGGCATGACCCGCGCGCGCCGCTCGATGGTGATCGTGTCGTCGATCCGGCCCTCGGCTTTCGACGAGGGGCGTCTGGAGCACGGCGCCGCGACGCTCATGGGCATCCTCGGCGGCATCGCCGCCCGCGGTCGCGAGGCGCGTCTCGAGGACCTCGCCGACCCGCTCACGCTGGCCCTCGCCCGCGAGCTGCGCCGTCTCGGCGTCGCGGTCGACGTGGACTACCGGGGCCTGCTGCCGCTGGTCGCGCAGCACGCCGGCAAGGCGGTCGTGGTCGAGTCCGACCCGGAGTCGCGCGGCGAGTCCCTGCGCGAGTCGCTGCGCCTGCGGCCGCACGTGCTGCGGCGCCTCGGGTGGCACTACGTGCGCGTGCACGCGTTCGACCTGTACAGCGACCCGGCGGCCGTGGCCGAGCGGATCGCCGCGGTGCTGGGCGTCTCGCCCGAGGCGCAGCGCGCGGACGGCGACACGCAGCCGCTCGACACCCAGCCGTGACCGGCGGATCGGACGAGGAGCCGCGGCAGCGGATCGTGCGCGTGCGCGGCGCGCGGCGCGCCAGACTCACGCCGGTCGAGGGCACGCTCAGCGACTCCGAGGCCGAGGCGACGCTGCGCGGGGAGGAGCCGGCGCCCGCGAAGCCCGCGGAGGAGGGCCGCGGCCCGAACGACGAGCGCCTCCGCCGCGACGTCCCGCCGCACTACTGACGAAGACGAGAGGCCCGCCCGATCCTGAGGATCGGGCGGGCCTCTCGTGAGCGGTCTGAGCGGATCAGGCCTGGTTGCGGGCGGCGAGCAGGTCGCGGATCTCGGCGAGCAGCTCCTCCTGGGTCGGAGCGGCGGGCTCCGGCTCCTCCTGCACGCCCAGGCGGGCGGCGCGGCGCTCGGCCATCTTGTTCATCGGGACGATGAGCAGGAAGTACACAACGGCCGCCACGGCGAGGAAGTTGATGATCGCCGAGATGATCGCGCCGATGCCGAAGTTGGCCGTGGCGAAGATGCCGGGGATCGGGATGACCCACTCGGCGAGGTTGCCGGACGGCACGAGCGCGCCGATCAGCGGGTTGACGAGGTTGTCGACGACAGCGGTCACGATGGCGGTGAACGCCGCGCCGATGATCACGGCGACCGCGAGGTCGATCACGTTGCCGCGAGTGATGAAGTCCTTGAAGCCCTGGATCATGTGGTCCCCCTTATGTGCCGGTCGTTCCGGCGTCATGGTCTCGGAGTCACGCGCCCGATGCGGGCGTCGTCTCCGGCTTAGATGATGCCGCAGGGGCAGGGGAAGTGCCAGCACCGCCCGAGGAGGCGCCCTGCGTGTCGCGCGAGCCCGAGTTCCGCGAATCGGTGCGGTAGAAGCCGCCGCCGTTGAACGTCACTCCGATGGATCCGTACTGCTTGCGCAGCGCGCCGCCGCACTCGGGGCACTCGGTCAGCGACGGCTCGCTGAAGGACTGGACGGCGTCGAAACGGTGCCCGCACGACTTGCAGGCATAGGCATAGGTGGGCATGCGACCTCGGATGGCGATCGGTGGTGGGTGTCTGGGTGCGCGTGACCCGCTCGCCGGGGGCGAGGCGGATCAGCGGTCGGCCGGCAGATCCAGGGTGCGCGTCGGGGTGACGACCCCGGAGACCGGCTGGTCGTGCACGTCCCGCGGCACGCTGTCGACCAGTTCCGAATCATAGATGACCGCGTAGACCGGCGGGCGCCGGTCCATCGAGCCCAGCGTCTTGTCGAAGTACCCGCGACCCCATCCCATCCGCATCCCGGTCCGATCGACGGCCGCGGCCGGGATGAGCATGACGTCCACGTCGTTCACCGCGATCGGGCCGAGCAGATCGCCGACGGCCTCCGGCACGCCGAGCGGGGTCTCGACCTCCTCGCCGCCGGGGGAGGCGACCGTCCAGTCGAGCAGGCCGTCCTCGCGCATCACGGGGAGCAGCACGCGGATGCCCCGCGACATGGCCCAGCGGATGAACCCCCGCGTGCCGGGCTCGGTGGGGGAGGAGAGGAAGCACGACACGCTGTGCGCCCCCAGGCGCGCGATCAGGGCCTCCAGCTGTGCCCGGATCCCCTCGTCCGCCGCCTCGCGCTGCGCGTCGGAGAGGAGCTGACGTCGCTCGCGGAGTTCGGCGCGGAGCGCGCGCTTGGCCTGATCCAGCGTGTCCGTCATGCCGCGATCATACGGGGAGTGCCCCGGGATCACGGGCGGATAACGGCTCGTCGCATACGATGAGGGAATGCATCCCCCGCAGATCAAGGCAGTCATCCCCGCGGCCGGACTGGGCACGCGCTTCCTCCCGGCGACCAAGGCCACTCCCAAGGAGATGCTGCCGGTCGTCGACAAGCCGGCCATCCAGTACGTCGTCGAGGAGGCGGTGGCCGCCGGCATCCGCGATGTGCTCATGATCATCGGGCGCAACAAGAACGCGCTCGCCAACCACTTCGACTCGGTGCCCGAGCTCGAGACCAAGCTGATGGACAAGGGCGACCAGGCTCGCCTGGAGCGCGTGCAGGCGTCGAGCGACCTCGCCGACATCCACTTCGTCCGCCAGGGCGAGCCCAAGGGCCTGGGGCACGCGGTGCTGCGCGCCCAGGCGCACGTCGGCAGCGCGCCGTTCGCGGTCATGCTCGGCGACGACCTGATCGACGAGCGGGACGAGCTGCTCACGACGATGATCGACGAGCAGGCCAAGCGCGGCGCCATGGTCATCGCCCTCATGGAGGTCGACCCCGACAGCATCCACATGTACGGCTGCGCCGACGTCGAGGCCACCGACACCGACGACGTCGTGAAGGTGAAGGGCCTGGTCGAGAAGCCCGCGAAGGAGGACGCGCCGTCCAACCTCGCCATCATCGGCCGCTATGTGCTCACCCCGGAGATCTTCCCGGTCCTGGAGCGCACGCAGCCCGGCAAGGGCGGCGAGATCCAGCTCACGGACGCGCTGCAGGAGGTCGCGGCCGACCCCGAGGGCCCCGGCGTCTACGGCGTCGTGTTCCGCGGTCGTCGCTACGACACGGGCGACCGCGTCGACTACATCAAGGCCATCATGCGCCTCGCCGCCGACCGGGCCGACCTCGGCCCCGAGCTGCGCCCGTGGTTCAAGGAGTTCGCGGCGTCGCTCTGAGCGTGCCCGCCGTTTCGACCACGAGGAGCCGGATGGACGGTCTCGCCCCGCGCCAGCACGGGCCGATCTCCATCCGGCTCGTCCGTTCCCGGGACGCCCGCGTGCTGCAGCACGAGCTCGTGACGAACCGCTCATGGCTGCGGCCCTGGGAGGCGACGAGCCCCGGCGGCCCGGCGCCGCTCGACATGCGCGGCAGCATCCGCCGACTGCTGCAGCAGTACCGCGACGGCCAGGGCGTGCCCTTCGTGATGGAGTACGACGGCGAGATCGCCGGTCAGCTCAACGTGTGGGGGATCGCGCGCGGATCGCTGTCGTCGGCCACGATCGGCTACTGGGTCAGCGAGCGGTTCGCCGGGCGCGGCGTCACGCCGACCGCGGTCGCGCTCGCGACCGACGTGTGCTTCACCGAGCTGCAGCTGCACCGGATGGAGATCTGCATCCGTCCCGAGAACGCCGCGAGCCTGCGCGTCGTGCAGAAGCTCGGCTTCCGGTACGAGGGCCTGCGCCGTCGGTACATCCACATCGACGGCGACTGGCGTGACCACTATGCCTTCGCGCTCACGGCCGAGGAGGTGCCGGAGGGCGTGCTGCAGCGCTGGCTCGCCGGACGCGCGCCCCAGCATGCGGCGGACATCTCTTAGCTCACGCCCCGTCGATCGGCTCGGGCACCGCAAGCGGTGCCGCTCGCCGCTCGACCACTGTCGCTGACGCTCCAGTGAGGCGTGAGGGCGCGCTTCGCGCGCGGGCCGCATCCGCGGCACGCTCGCCTGCGGCTCGCACGACGGTCGGCGTACCGCCCCGGTCATTGAGTGGCGGGGGACACCCTCCGGTCGTTGAGCGGAGCGAAGCGGAGACGAAACGGCGGGCGGGTGCGCGGCGGGACACGCCGGTGGGTGACCGGACACGCCCGCGGCCTGCGGGGCGGGCGGCGGCGCGTCCCCTACCGTGGGTCGCATGGATGGGCAGCTGCTGGGCGGAGGCGTGGTCGTCGCCGTCGCCGTGCTGCTCTGGCTCGTGTACCTGCTGCCCACCTGGCAGAGCCGCATGCAGTACAACGCGGCCGAGCGCAATGCCGTGCGGCTGAACCAGGCCCTGCGGGTGCTGGCCGAGACGAGCGAGACGCCCGAGGAGGTGCGCGTGGAGCTGACCGCGCGCGAGGCCGCCGCCAAGCAGAAGCTCGCCCGCCGGCTCCAGGCCGAGCGCACGAGGCTGAGCGTCGAGCAGGCGCGCCTGCAGGCCGAGAAGGATCTCGTCGCGCTCGAGCGGCAGCGGATGGAGCTCGCCCGCCAGCGGTCCACGCCGGCGGTCCGTCAGGCGAAGGCCCGACGCCGCGTGCGCCTCGTCGCGACCGCGCTCTCGCTCACCGGGCTCGCCGGCGCCGGCTTCGGCGCCTGGGCGCTCCTCGCCGGAGGGGGAGCGCTGTGGCTGTCGCTCGGCGTCGGCGCCGCGATGACCGGGGCTCTCGTGCTGCAGCGGATGGCCGCGGTCCAGGCTCGGGCGGCCCGCCGGGTGGTCGCGCCGCCGGTCGTGCAGTCCGTTCGCCGCTCGGCGCCCGGCACGCTCATCGACGAGGCGGATCGGGGATGGGTCCCGCGTCCGCTTCCCGCGCCGCTGTCGACCACGAGCGGATCCCGCGCGCAGGCGGCCCGCGCCGAGCGTGACGCGCGCGAGGCGCTGCGCCGCGCGGCGCAGGAGGAGGCGCTGCGCGCCCGCGCCGAGCAGCTGCGCCCCGCGCCCGTCCCCATTGAGACCGCCCGTCCCGCCGCGGCGGCATCGCCGTTCGCGGGGATGGGGTACGTCGACGACGCCGAGATCGAGGCGCACGTGCGCGAGCTGCTCGCGCGCCGCGCCACGGCCTGACGCCCGTCGCGGCGCGCCCGACGGTTCCGGCCGATGTGCGGGAGCGCCCGCCGGGTCTGGTAATGTAGTCCGAGGTTCACGGGCCCATGGCGCAGTTGGTAGCGCGTCTCGTTCGCAATGAGAAGGTCGGGGGTTCGAATCCCCCTGGGTCCACCGGAACACAGAAGGCCCCGCCGCATGGCGGGGCCTTCTGTCATTCCCGACGGGACTACGCGCCCAGTCGGCTGAGGAGCGCGCGGGCGACCGAGGCGGACGACTGCGGGTTCTGCCCCGACACGAGCGCACCGTCCTCGACGAGGTGGTCCGCCCAGGGCTCGGCCGCCTCGACCCGCACGCCCTGCGCGCGCAGTGTGCTCTCGAGAAGCCAGGGTGCCTTGTCGGCGAGCCCGCCCTGACGCTCCTCCTCGTCGGTGAAGGCCGCGACCTTCCGGCCCTCCGCGGTGAGGGAGCCGTCCTCACGCCGAGCGGCAAGCAGGGCGGCGAGCCCGTGGCACACGAGGGCGAGGGGCTTGTCGGTCTCGAGCGCCTCGGCGAGGAGCGCCCCCGACGTCGGATCCGACGCGAGGTCCTCCATGGGGCCGTGGCCACCGGGGTAGAACACCGCGTCGAACGCGGCCAGGTCGATGTCGTCGAGCCGGCGCGGCGCCTGCAGGCCCTCGATCCCCGCGAGCGCGTCCCGGGCATCCTCGTCTGCGGCGAGCGAGCCCTCGTCGGCGACCGGCGCCACGCCGCCCGGCGTCGCGAAGACGACGTCGTGGCCCGCGTCGGTCAGCAGGCGGTAGGGCGTCAGGAGCTCCTCGGCCCAGTAGCCGGTGGGGTGCGAGGTGCCGTCGGACAGCGTCCAGGAGCGGGCGCCGGTGACGACGAAAAGGACGGTGGACATGTCTCTCCTCCAACGTGGGATGCGACGTCCGGGCGGGCGCCGCATCCGTCACAACGCCCCACGGCTCGCACTCTTCCGATAGCTTCGCGATATGGGTCATAGATCTGCTGATGGGCTGGATCGCCTCCCGCTGTGGCGCGCGTTCCTCGCGGTGCACGCGTCGGGATCGCTGTCCGGCGCCGCGCGCACGCTCGGCCTCACCCAGCCGGCCGTGACCGCGCAGCTCAGGTCGCTCGAGGAGGTCCTGGGCGAGCGGCTGTTCGAGCGGAGCGCGCGAGGCGTCACACCCACGCCCCGCGCCGACGAGCTCGCGGCACGCCTCGCCGGTCCGTTCGCGGCGGTCGCCGAGGCGATCGGCGGCGCCGGCGCGGGAGACGACGGGCCGCATCCACCGGTGCGGCTCGGGGGAGCGGCGGATCTCCTGGCCGAGGTCGTCGTCCCGGCGCTCGCGCCTCTGGTCGCCGCGGGGGTGCGGCTGCAGGTCGTCCCGGGGTCGAGCGGCGCCCTGGTCGACAGCCTGCGCGCGGGGGTGCTGGACCTCGTGGTGGCCTCCGAACGACCGCGCGGACGCTCGGTGCTCGCGACGCCGCTCACGGACGAGACGTTCATCCTGGTGGCCGCGCCCGGGGTGGTGCCGACGCCGGTCGCGTCCCCGGACGATCTCGGAGCGGTGCCGCTGCTGGCATACGCACACGACGTGCCCATCCTGCGCCGGTACTGGCGCCACGTCTTCGGCGCGCGCCTCGAGCGAGAGCCGGCGCTCACGTTCCCCGACCTGCGCGCGCTGCGCGAGGCCGCGCTCGCGGGCGCCGGCGCCACGGCGCTTCCGCTGCACGCCTGCCGCGAGGCCTGGCGAGCGGACGGCTGGTCGACCTGCACCCGAGCGACGACCCGCCGATCAACACCCTGTTCCTGGTCCGCCGGTCGGGAGCGCCCGCCCCGCACGTGGAACGCGTGCGGGCGGCCGTGACGCGTGCGGTGATCGACGCCCTGAGCTAGACCGGTCAGCCGGGCCTCTGCAGCCAGCCGCGCGCCGTGAGATACCGCAGGAACTCGTACTTCTCCCGAATGAGCCCGGCGAACTGGTTGCGGGTGTCGGGGATGAACCAGAAGGTCGCTCGGGACCGGCGGAGCGTCCATCCCATGAGGTGCTGGGCGACGTAGCTGAGCCAGACGTCCTCGACGAGCCGGAACCGGTCCGGGCACTCGAACACGCGGTCGTCGAGGAAGACCGACGTGTCGATGATCATCCCGCAGGTGCCGAGGTACTGCGCCCGCCGGCCGCGTCGCACGGGCACCCGGAGCCAGTAGTGCGGTGGGAACAGGAAGCGGTACGCCCACCATTCCGTCGCGGTGCGCGGCCGCGCCTCGCCGACCAGCGTGCGGATCGTACGCGGGCCGAACAGCTGGTCGTCGTCGATGAACACGACGTGCGGATGGGACGGGGCGAGCTCGCTGGCGAAGTGGAAGCGGCCGAAGCCCCCGATGTTCTCGGGGCTGTGGAAGCGCACGGGGAGCGGGCCCTCGGCGGCGGCAGCCTCCAGCTGCTCGGAGATGGCGGGGTTGTTGTTCCACACGTGGAGCTCGACGGACACGTCGGACTGCGCCGCCAGGGCGCGCAGGGTGCGGCGGAAGTACTTCGGCCGCCGCCAGGTGCACATCACGACCGGGATCCTCGCGGGCGCATCGCTCACGGAGCGACCGTAACGCGGTGCGGTCCCGCCGCCGAGGGGCTTCCGAGCGGTGCGAGCCGTCGCTACAGTCACGCCCTACGGGCCCCTCGGCGGCCTGACGGCATCGCCGCTGCGGGGCGCGGGAGAGCCTGAGAGCCGGGGCGGGGACGGTGCGACACGCCCGGGGGATGGCGTGGTTTGCCCCGCCCCTCGGATCCACGTAATGTATTCCCTTGTCGCCGCCAAGCGGTGAGGTTGAGCCGGAAGGCTCCCACCCCAGGTCGACGACGAACTCCACGACAGGACCACCCGGAACGGGCGCGACTGGCGTGGGATTGCTGCCCGCTCTGCGGTCACAGCGACACGGAGTGTCGATTTGACAGCGAGAGAGCGAGCGGTAAGATAGAGAAGTTGCCCCGGAGGGCTGCGGCGGGAGTCGCAGGGCTGGGAGCATCCGATCCTTGAGAACTCAACAGCGTGCACTTGTCAAATGCCAAATAACCTCGGCAACTGGCCTTTTTGGTTGGTTGCGAGATTCCTTTGGATCAATTTTGGAAGTCAGTTTTGACATCCGTTTTTGGTCAGCATCAAACTCGCTGCTTCACCGTTTTCCCGGTGGGGTCAGCATTTTTTCTTCACGGAGAGTTTGATCCTGGCTCAGGATGAACGCTGGCGGCGTGCTTAACACATGCAAGTCGAACGGTGAAGCTCCAGCTTGCTGGAGTGGATCAGTGGCGAACGGGTGAGTAACACGTGAGCAA
>NZ_MYFP02000060.1:0-558 GCF_004514465.2 Microbacterium sp. MEC084
TAGTTCGGCGGCGCGCTGAGAGTCTGAGGTCGTGACGCGGTTTCAGGTGCTCTCGGATGCTCAGTGGTCGTTGCTCGAGGAGATGCTGCCGCGCCCGACCGGGCGCAGGGGACGGCCCTTCGCGGACGCGCGGTTGATGGTCGAGGGCATCGTCTACCGGTATCGGTGCGGGATCGCGTGGCGGGATCTGCCGGAGGTGTTCGGGCCGTGGCAGACGGTATGGACCTGGCATCACCGCATGGCCACGGAAGGCACCTGGGACAAGGTGCTCGCCACACTCACCGCCGCCGCGGACGAGGCGGGGCTGGTGGAGTGGTCGCTGTCGGTGGACTCCACGATCGCCCGCGCGCATCAGCACGCGACGAACACGAAGCGCCTCACAGGGGGCTGGATCGAATTRCACGAATCCGGGCGTCGAGCCGCCTGATCACGCGGTCGGCCGCTCCCGAGGCGGCCTGTCGACGAAGATCCACCAGCTCGTCGACGGCAACGGGCTCCCGCTGGTCGCGCTGCTGACAGCAGGCCAGGCCGGGGACTCGCCGATGTTCCTG
Organism: Microbacterium sp. MEC084; assembly: GCF_004514465.2. Taxonomy (NCBI): domain Bacteria; kingdom Bacillati; phylum Actinomycetota; class Actinomycetes; order Micrococcales; family Microbacteriaceae; genus Microbacterium; species Microbacterium sp. MEC084. The sequence goes on from NZ_MYFP02000060.1 coordinate 552, forward strand.
CCGCTGA
>NZ_MYFP02000061.1:0-542 GCF_004514465.2 Microbacterium sp. MEC084
AGGATCCGCTGGAGCACCGCGGCGCCTTCGGGGGTGAGGTCTCCGCGTGCGGGGAACAGGCCGTCGCGTTCCTTCCCGATCGTGAACCCGCGCCGCCGGGATGCCTTCTCCGCGTCCGGGGCGGGGCCGTCCTGGTCGAGGTACGCGGCCCACGTGTCCGCCTGCACCTTCAGCTGCGCGAACGTGGGCGGCATCCCGTCGATGAGCCCGGTGGCGCTGGCGACGAGCTCGCGCTCGGCGGCGATCATGACGACCGGGTCGGCGCGGTGCGCGACCCGGTCCAGCGTGCCCGTGATCAGTTCCGCGACCGGCGTGCCGATGTCCCCGTGCCGCATCGCGGCGGCGACCTCGGGATGCCGGGGAGGGAGGGCCTCGCCGGTGAGCGCCGTCTCCGCGCGCAGCCGCTTGTCCAGCCGCACCCGCGCGAGGACCTCCCGCGTCGGCGCCTGGGTGAGTCGTTCGAGCAGCTCGATCCCGTTCCGGCATCCGTGCTGCGCGGACAGCCGCTCGTCGAGCATCCGGTCGGAGCGGGCGTCGATCTC
>NZ_MYFP02000062.1:0-535 GCF_004514465.2 Microbacterium sp. MEC084
CATACGGGCGACATACGCTGACAAGCGTGGAGCTGACGATTACGAATTTGTGCAACATGCGCTGCGAGCATTGCGCGGTCGGCGATTCGCTGACGATGTCGGAGGGGCCCAAGCTGCCGCTGGATCAGGTGCTGCGCAGGCTGGACGAGGCCCGGCATCTGGAGACGATCAGCATTACCGGAGGCGAACCGTCGTATAACCTCCAAACGGTGCGCGATTACATCGTGCCGCTGCTTAAATACGCCCGCGAGCGCGGCATCCGTTCGCAAATCAACTCGAACTTAACGATGGATTTGGCGCGGTACGAGTTGATGGCTCCCTATCTCGACGTCATGCACATTTCGTTCAATTATTTGGACGCCGCCGATTTTCATCGCGTTGGCTTCGTCAATGCCGGTCATCCGGTCGGTCTGGAGACCGCTTCGCGCATGTACGAGCGAATGGTCGAAAACACGATAGCGCTCAGCAAGGGCGGCCTGTTCGTATCCGCCGAATCGATGATCAATACGCGAACGCATGAAATGCTGCCGGGCAT
>NZ_MYFP02000063.1:0-528 GCF_004514465.2 Microbacterium sp. MEC084
GACGTTCCAGCCCACGATCTTGCGCGAGTACACGTCGGTGACGAACGCCACATACGCGAACCCCGCCCAGGTGGCCACATACGTGATGTCCGCGACCCAGAGCCTGCGCGGCGCGTCTGCGCGGAACCGTCGTTGGACGAGGTCCCGCGGCAGGGATTGCGCCTTGTCGGGCCTGGTCGTGAACGCCTTCTTCGACTTGCGAACCCCACGCACTCCCGCGAGGCGCATGAGGCGTTCGGTCTGGTCTCGCCCGATGCCCCATCCCTGACGTTTCAGGAGGGCATGCATCTTCCGCCGCCCGTAGACGCCGTAGTTCTCCGCATSCAGCCGGGCGACCTCGGGCACCAGCAGCTCGTCCCGCAGCTGCCGGGCGGAGACGACGCGGGTCTTCGCGGCGCGATACCCGCGGGACGTGATGAAACCCTGCACTGCCGGGCGCAGCGTCCGGCAGATGAGCTCGACCCCGAACCGCTCTCGATATTCGTCGATGAAGCGGATCATCTCGGTCAGGGCCGGTCGAGCTCCTTC
>NZ_MYFP02000064.1:0-521 GCF_004514465.2 Microbacterium sp. MEC084
GGAGTGGTCGCTGTCGGTGGACTCCACGATCGCCCGCGCGCATCAGCACGCGACGAACACGAAGCGCCTCACAGGGGGCTGGATCGAATTGCACGAATCCGGGCGTCGAGCCGCCTGATCACGCGGTCGGCCGCTCCCGAGGCGGCCTGTCGACGAAGATCCACCAGCTCGTCGACGGCAACGGGCTCCCGCTGGTCGCGCTGCTGACAGCAGGCCAGGCCGGGGACTCGCCGATGTTCCTGCCGCTGATGGGACACCTCCGTGTCGCCCGCCCCGTCGGCCGGCCCCGCACTCGTCCGGACGCGGTCCGGGGTGACAAGGCGTACTCATCCCGCGCGATCCGCGGGCATCTACGCGCCCGCGGGATCAAGGCCGTGATCCCCGAGCCGTCCGACCAGCAAGGCCACCGCAAGCGCCGCGGCTCACGCGGCGGACGCCCCGTCGGCCTCGACGCCGCCGACTACAAGGGCCGCAACGTCATCGAGCGCCGCTACTGCCACATCAAGCAATGGCGAGGACTC
>NZ_MYFP02000065.1:0-506 GCF_004514465.2 Microbacterium sp. MEC084
GCGAGGTCCTGGTACACCGTCTCGATACCCAGCGCCGACGCCTGCGACGGGGTGGACATGTCCACCTCCTGCCCATCGAACAGGATCGTCCCCGAATCGATCGCGAGGTTCCCCGACAGCGCCTTCACCAGCGTCGACTTCCCCGCACCGTTGTCACCGATCAGCGCCGTCACCTCCCCCGGGAACACCTCGAAGTCCACCTGATTGAGCGCCCGCACATGCCCGAACTGACGCGACAACCCCCGCGCCGCCGCCGGGACCGCACCCGCCGACCTCACCCCCGAAGGCGATCTCGTCGAGGAGGACGCCGTCACCAAGGAGCCGAACTCATGAGCACCACCAAGCCCCCGACCGAGACCGTCGCCATCGGAACGATCGACGAGCCGAGAACCGGGTTCTGGCGTGGCCTGCTGCGGGCCCAGGCCTTCCAGATCCTCCTGGTGCTGATCGTCATCGTGCTGATCTTCAGTGCGCTGGCGCCCGACACGTTCGCGCAGTGGTCGAAC
>NZ_MYFP02000066.1:0-500 GCF_004514465.2 Microbacterium sp. MEC084
TTCCTGGACGAGCCGACCGCGGCGCTGGGGGTGCGGCAGACCCAGAACGTGCTGGAGACCATCCGGCGGGTGCGGGACAAGGGCATCGCGGTGGTGTTCATCTCCCACTCCATGCCCCACGTGATGGAGGTCTCCGACCGTATCCAGGTGCTCCGGCTGGGCACCCGGGTGGCGAACATCTCCGCCGGCGACACCTCCATGGAAGAACTCGTCGGCCTCATGACCGGCGCCGTCACCCGCGACACCGCCGCGACCGCACCCGCCGACCTCACCCCCGAAGGCGATCTCGTCGAGGAGGACGCCGTCACCAAGGAGCCGAACTCATGAGCACCACCAAGCCCCCGACCGAGACCGTCGCCATCGGAACGATCGACGAGCCGAGAACCGGGTTCTGGCGTGGCCTGCTGCGGGCCCAGGCCTTCCAGATCCTCCTGGTGCTGATCGTCATCGTGCTGATCTTCAGTGCGCTGGCGCCCGACACGTTCGCGCAGTGGTCGAAC